>NZ_JBEOPQ010000007.1:0-140486 GCF_040310285.1 Pseudomonas sp. HY2-MNA-CIBAN-0224
GAGCTCGTCTCGCGATCTTTTGATCTTCTAAAAGATCGCGAGACGAGCTCGCTCCTACAAGCGTTAAGGCTTAGGCGCGCAGCAGGGTTTTCCAGGCGCGGTTCTGGTACACGGCAATGGCTTGTTGCTTGCGCGCGTTGAGCAGCAGGTCATTGCTCTCGGCGTCGTCAGTGATTGGCAAGTTCGCCAATTCTTGCAACTTGTTCATCTCACCGTACAAGCGATCGACTTCCGGGATCTCCAGCACGCCACGCGCCAGGCGCAACCAGGCCTGAATGCGCTCAATGCGCGGCAGTTGTTCGGCCAAGTCTTCTGGTTGCTGCTGGTAGCGGTTCAGACGCAGCGCAATGGCCTCGTCCGACAGCAAGCGCGGCAGCCAACTGGCCAATTGTGCAGCGCCCTGACGGTTGCCACGGGTGGTGCCACGGTCGACGGTCCAGCTGCGGGCCAGCAGCCAGCGCGAGGTGTTCAGCGAGAACTGGCCCCAGCGCGGGTCTTGCAGCTCTTCAAGGAACTGCTCAGGGGCGGCTTTACGCACGTCCTCATCGTCCTGGCCGATTTGCACAATCGGGCGCCAGTCTTCAAGCAGGGCATCCAGCTCGGCCCGCAGGGTGTGGGTCGACTGGCGCGGGGCGGCCTGGCCGAGGCTGCTGACCAGTGCACGCAGGTCAATCAACTGGTGCAGCCAGTCTTGCAGCAAGCGCCAGTGACCATTGAAGCGGTATTGCTCAGCCAAGCGCTGGCTGTTGCCCAACAGGTGCCAGGCCAACGCGGCAAAGGCGTCGTCCAGCGGCGTTTCCGGGGTCAACTCAGGGGCAGGCAGGGTGATGGTGTAGCTGTTGGCATCGAACAGGCGGTAGCCGCGCTCAGCCTTGCTGATGTCGCATGGCATCAGCGGCAGTTTTTCCGCCAGTTCGGCGGCCAGTTCCAGCAGGGCAGCTGGCTCGCCTTCGCGCAGCTCGAGCTCCAGCTCGCAGATTTCTTCTTTCTGCTTGCCGGCAATCACGTGGCCCAGGTCCAGCGCGGCTTCGATCACCACCTTGGCTTTGCCACGGCCCCACGAGATTTCAGCGCGCTCGCGAACGAAATCGGTGGTGAAGATCGGCTTCAGGGTTTTTTTGTCCAGCTCGGCCAGTTCGTCAGGCCAGCATTCGCCTTCGAGCTTTTTGATGTCGAGCTTGGCCTTGGGCAAGTGCCAGTCGTATTCGTTGCGCTCAGACAGCCCGGCAATGCTTTGGCCGCGGGTCTTGAGGGTTTGAATCACCTCTTCGCCATCGCGGCGCAAGCGCAGGGCAACCTTGGCCTTGGCCAGATCGCGCTCAGGCGTGTCGAAGTACTGGTTTAACAACTCACGGCTTTCCCAGCCACTTTTGTTGCGTTTTTTCAGCAGAGGGTGCTCGCGCAAGGCGGCGAGGGTTTCTCGGCTGACGCGGAGCTTGATTTCGGTTTCTTTTTGCATGGCCGGAAAATCCAGGAACGGTGCGCAGCCGGGGAAAGTGTGGCTGCCAAGGCCGTGCAGTGTACAGGACTCACCGCCCCGGCGCGTCGCGCGGGTTTATTCTGTGGCGCAGATGGCTCTATGATGGGCCTCGCCCAGCCAACAGGAAGCCAGCGCATGCCCTTACCGTCCCTCAAAGAGCAATTCGCTGCGTTGATCAGCACGCCGTCGGTCAGTTGTACTCAGCCCCATCTGGATCAGTCCAACCGCGCCGTGATCGATTTGCTGGCCACGTGGCTGGGTGAGTTGAGCTTCAGTTGCGATATCCAGCAGGTCAGCCCTGGCAAGTTCAACTTGCTCGCCAGTTTCGGCAGCGGCCCCGGCGGTCTGGTACTGGCCGGCCACAGCGACACGGTGCCGTATGACGAAGCCCTGTGGCAGACCGATCCGCTCAAGTTGACCGAAGTGGACAATCGCTGGGTAGGCCTGGGCAGTTGCGACATGAAGGGCTTTTTCGCCTTGATCATCGAAGCCGTGCGCCCGCTGCTGGACCAACCGTTCAAGCAGCCGTTGCTGATTCTGGCCACCTGTGACGAAGAAACCTCCATGGCCGGTGCACGTGCGCTGGTCGAGGCCGGGCGGCCGCTGGGGCGTGCCGCGGTGATTGGCGAACCGACCGGGCTCAAACCCATCCGCATGCACAAAGGCGTGATGATGGAGCGCATTGATATTCTGGGGCGCAGTGGCCATTCATCGGACCCAAGCCTGGGCCACAGCGCGCTGGACGCCATGCACGACGCGATCACCGAGCTCAAAGGGCTGCGCCAGCAATGGCTGAACGAGTACCGCAACCCACAGTTCAGCGTGCCGCAACCGACCCTCAACTTTGGCTGCATCCATGGTGGCGACAACCCGAACCGGATTTGTGGCCAATGCTCGCTGGAATTCGACCTGCGGCCTTTGCCAGGCATGGACCCGGCGCTGTTGCGTTCAATCATTCGCAGCAAACTCGACCCGTTGGCCGAGCGCCATCAGGTCAACATCGACTTCGCCCCGATTGCGGCGGGTGTGGCGCCGTTCGAGCAGGCCGCTGACAGCGAACTGGTGCGCGTGGCCGAGCGGCTCACCGGGCATCGCGCCGAAGCAGTAGCGTTTGGCACCGAAGCACCTTATCTTCAGCAGCTTGGCTGCGAGACCATCGTGTTGGGCCCGGGTGACATCACCTGCGCGCATCAGCCCGGTGAACACCTCGAAATGTCACGTTTGCAGCCGACAGTGCGTCTATTAAGCCAACTGATCGAACATTATTGCCTGACCCCGGCCCAGTAAATGGCCGCAGGCCCGACCCGTATACACAAGGAGAGCACGCGTGTTGCCAAGTTTGTTTCGACGATAACTACCAGCCTGCTGTGCGTTTGCTGTTTTTGCCCTTTTTAGGCGGCTCATTTTTTACAGGCTTTGGTTATGCACGATTACGTTAACTGGCTGCGTCATGCTTCCCCTTACATCAATGCTCACCGCGACTGCACCTTTGTCGTCATGCTCCCTGGCGACGGTGTAGCGCACCCCAACTTTGGCAACATCGTCCACGACCTGGTGCTGCTGCACAGCCTCGGCGTGCGGCTGGTGCTGGTTCATGGTTCGCGCCCGCAAATCGAAAGCCGTCTTGAAGCCCGTGGCCTGCAGCCGCATTACCACAAAGGCATGCGCATCACCGACGCCGCGACGCTGGAGTGCGTGATGGACGCCGTGGGCCAATTGCGCATTGCGATTGAAGCGCGCTTGTCCATGGACATGGCCTCATCGCCCATGCAGGGCTCGCGTTTGCGCGTGGCCAGCGGCAACCTGGTGACCGCACGGCCGATTGGCGTGCTCGATGGCGTGGACTACCACCATACCGGCGAAGTGCGCCGGGTCGACCGCAAGGGCATCAACCGCCTGCTGGACGAGCGCTCTATCGTGCTGTTGTCGCCCTTGGGCTACTCGCCCACCGGCGAAACCTTCAACCTGGCCTGCGAAGACGTTGCCACCCGCGCCGCCATCGACCTGGGCGCTGACAAACTGCTGCTGTTTGGCGCTGAGTCCGGGTTACTGGATGAACAAGGGCGGCTGGTGCGTGAGTTGCGGCCGCAGCAAATCCCGGCGCATATGAAGCGTCTGGGCAGTGATTACCAGGCGGAATTGCTTGAAGCGGCTGCCGAGGCGTGCAGCGGTGGTGTGGCCCGCAGCCACATCGTCAGCTATGCCGAAGACGGTGCGCTGCTGACCGAACTGTTTACCCGCCACGGCGGCGGCACCCTGGTTGCCCAGGAACAATTCGAAGTCACCCGCGAAGCGGCGATTGAAGACGTGGGCGGTTTGCTGGACCTGATCAGCCCGCTGGAAGAGCAGGGCATCTTGGTGCGCCGTTCACGGGAAGTGCTGGAGCGTGAAATCGAGCAATTCAGCGTGGTTGAGCGTGAAGGCATGATCATCGCCTGCGCGGCGCTGTATCAGATTGCGGATTCGGATGCCGGTGAACTGGCGTGCTTGGCGGTCAACCCGGAGTACCGTCATGGCCGTCGGGGTGATGAGTTGCTGGAGCGCATCGAAAGCCGTGCACGGGCGCAGGGGCTGAAAACCCTGTTCGTCCTCACGACACGCACGGCTCACTGGTTCCGCGAGCGCGGCTTTGAACCCAGCAGCGTCGAACGCCTGCCAGCAGCGCGGGCGTCGCTGTACAACTTCCAGCGCAACTCCAAGATCTTTGAAAAGGCGCTGTAAAACATACAAGGCCTGTAGCCGCTGACGAGGCACGAAGGCTGCGATGGGTTGCGAAGCGACCCTGGACGGCGGTCCTGCGGCCCGCATCGCAGCCTTCGTGCCTCGACAGCGACTACAGAGTCGCTGTGTCGCTGTGTCGCCTTAGTTACTGATCGCCAAAATACTCGCCTGGTACGAGGCCACGAACAGGTCGAAATCACCTTCTTCGATTTTCTCGGTCTCGGCTTGTTCGAGCAGTGATTGCTTGGCTTTGGCTTCGAATGCGGCCTGGTCTTCCGGGCTCAGCGGGGTGTCGCGGAAGTACTCCGCGTGGGCCTGGCTCTGGCGCATCGAAAACTGGGCGAAGCTTTCTTTGTGTTCAGTCATGTTGGCCAACACTTTGGCCGACGGGGTCAGGGACACGTCCTTAACCTTGGCAAACTGATCGTCCAGTGCCTTGCTGTGGGCGTCGCCGCCATGGACTTGGTCCAGCAATGCCGCCACCGGGGCGATTTTTTCCAGCAGTTCTGCCGCCCACTCTTTCAGTTCGACCGCTTGGCCCTGACGCTGCAATTGCAGACCCGGGCGGCGACCTTCTTTGACCACGCTCAAGAAGTTGGACGTGCAGTTGCCGCATTCGCTGCTCTCGAACTGCGGGCTCTCTTGCAGTGCGCAATACAGCAGGAAGGCATCCAGAAAGCGCGCTTGCGGCAGGTCGATGCCCACCGGCAGGAACGGGTTGATGTCCAGCAGGCGCACTTCAACGTACTGCACGCCACGGGCCACCAGGGCCTGGATCGGGCGCTCGCCGGTGTAGGTCACGCGCTTGGGGCGAATGTTGGAGTAGTACTCGTTTTCGATTTGCAGAATGTTGGTGTTCAGTTGCACCCATTCGCCATCTTTGTGCGTACCGATCTCGACATACGGCGGGTACGGCGTCGCCACGGCCTTGCGCAGGCTGTCGGTGTAGCTGTCGAGGTTGTTGTAGCAAGGCGTGAGGCCCGCCTGGGCGTTGCTCTGGTAACCCAGGTCGCTCATGCGCAGGCTGGTGGCGAACGGCAGGTACAGCGTGTCGGCATCCAGTTGCTCCAACTGGTGCGAACGGCCGCGCAAGAAGCCGGCATCCAGCGCAGGTGAGGCGCCAAACAAGTACATCAGCAACCAGCTGTAACGGCGGAAGTTACGAATCAGCGCGATGTAGGCGTCCGACTGGTAATCACGGTCGGTACCGACAAAGCCCTCTGCTTGCTTGAGCACCGGCCACAGGGCTTCAGGCAGGCTGAAGTTGTAGTGGATCCCGGCGATGCACTGCATGGTCTTGCCGTAACGCAGGGCCAGGCCCTTGCGGTATACGTACTTGAGCTGACCGATGTTGGACGTGCCGTAGTAGGCAATCGGGATGTCTTCTTCGGCCGGCAACGGGCACGGCATCGAAGGGCTCCACAGGAACTCGTTACCAAGTTTGCTGTAGGCAAAACGGTGAATCTTGTCGAGGCTGGCCAGCGTGTCCGCAGGGTCGGGCAGGGCCGGGGTGATGAACTCCAGCAGCGACTCGGAATAGTCAGTGGTGATTTGGTCGTTGGTCAGCGCCGACCCCAGTTCTTCAGGATGCGGGGTCTGCGCCAGTCGTGCATCGGCCGTTACGCGCAGGCATTCGCGCTCGATACCATGCAGGCACTGCTCGAGCAAAGAGAGGTGTGTGCGCTCGCCAAGTAAGTTCAGGCGGCGGTTGAGAAGTTCGCTCAAGTTAGATTCCTTCACGCGTCAGTCGCCCCAATATGGGGGTGGTCAGGACGGTCTACAAGGGTGAAGTTATACCGGCGTGGTCGCCTGGCTTTGTAGGGGTGATGCTCAGCCCCGTCCCTGTTTCGGTATTACGGCGCTCCGAGCGCATTTCGGCACTGCTTTCACAGTGCCGAAATTAACTCAAATGACCTGATGACCGCTACAGGACAGCGAACGTGCCTTGTGCTTTAGCGACCAGTTTGTCGCCTTGCATGACGTCCGCTTCGACGACAAACGTCCGTCGGCCGGGGTGGATGACCTTGGCGATGCACAGCACATCGCCATCGGAAACGGAGCGCAAGTAGTTGATCTTGCACTCGATCGTCACGCTTTGGCGGTCAAAACCATGGGCGCCGGAACAGGCCAGCCCCATGGTGATGTCGACCAGGCTGAAAATCACCCCGCCGTGCATTTTGCCGCCACGGTTGCGCAGCTGCGGCTCAAGGCTTAGCGCGACGTGCGCAATGCCGTCTTCTACCGACTCGACGCGACAACCGATCAACTCGCTGAACGCGCTTTGGGTCAAACCCTCAGGCAGCGTCATTAGCGTTTCTTCAGCTGTTTGGCATTGGCGAACAGCGAAGCCATTGCGTTGTTGGCCGGGGCAGCGGCGACTGTCTCTTTGCGTGGGGCCGAGTTTTGCTGACGAGGCGCCGAACCTGGGCGGGCACCGCGCGCGCCGTCGATTTTCTCGCCGGGGGTATCGCTCATGCGCATCGACAGGCCAACGCGTTTACGCGGGATGTCGACTTCCATGACCTTGACCTTGACCACGTCACCGGCTTTAACGGCTTCACGCGGGTCTTTGATGAACTTCTCGGACAAGGCCGAGATGTGCACCAAACCGTCCTGATGCACGCCAATATCGACGAACGCACCGAAGTTGGTCACGTTGGTGACCACGCCTTCGAGGATCATCCCCAGCTCCAGGTCTTTAAGGTCTTCAACCCCTTCCTGGAACTCTGCCGTCTTGAACTCGGGACGCGGATCGCGGCCGGGTTTTTCCAGCTCTTGCAGGATGTCGGTGACGGTCGGCAGGCCGAAGGATTCGTCGGTGAATTTTTTCGGGTCCAGACGCTTGAGGAAGCCGGCGTCGCCGATCAGCGAGCGAATGTCACGCTCGGTGTCCGAGGCGATGCGCTTCACCAGCGGGTAGGCTTCCGGGTGAACGGCCGAGGCGTCGAGCGGGTTGTCACCGTTCATGACGCGCAAGAAACCGGCGGCCTGTTCAAAGGTTTTTTCGCCCAGACGGCTGACTTTTTTCAGCGCTGCACGGGTTTTGAAGGCGCCGTTTTCATCACGGTGGGCCACGATGTTTTGCGCCAAGGTGGCGTTAAGGCCGGAAATACGCGCCAGCAGCGCGACCGAAGCGGTGTTCACGTCCACGCCCACGGCGTTTACGCAGTCCTCGACCACGGCGTCCAGGCCGCGTGCCAGCTTGAGCTGGGACACGTCGTGCTGGTATTGGCCGACACCAATGGATTTCGGGTCGATTTTTACCAGCTCGGCCAGCGGATCTTGCAGGCGGCGGGCGATCGACACGGCGCCACGGATCGACACGTCGAGGTCCGGGAATTCCGTGGCGGCCAGTTCAGAGGCCGAGTAAACCGATGCACCGGCTTCGGACACCATCACCTTGGTGACTTTAAGGGCCGGGTATTTCTTGATCAGCTCAAGGGCCAACTTGTCGCTTTCGCGGCTGGCGGTACCATTGCCGATGGCGATCAGCTCAACCGAATGCTTGGCGCACAGGGCGGCCATGATCGCGATGGTCTGATCCCACTTGTTGTGCGGCACGTGCGGGTACACCGTGGCGTGCTCAAGCAGTTTGCCGGTGGCATCGACCACGGCGATCTTGCAGCCGGTGCGCAGGCCCGGGTCCAGGCCCAGCGTGGCACGCGGGCCAGCAGGGGCGGCCAGCAACAGGTCGTGCAGGTTGTGGGCAAACACGTTGATTGCTTCGGTTTCAGCGGCGTCGCGCAGTTCACCCAGCAGGTCGGTTTCGAGGTGAGTGTAGAGCTTGACCTTCCAGGTCCAGCGCACCACTTCGCTCAGCCATTTGTCTGCCGGGCGGTTTTGGTTTTCCAGGCCGAAGCGCTGGGCAATCATCATTTCGCCAGGGTGCATCGTGCCGGGCAGTTCTTCACCAACCTTGAGCGACGAGCTGAGGATGCCTTCGTTGCGGCCCCGGAAAATCGCCAGCGCACGGTGCGACGGCATGCTTTTGAGCGGTTCGTCGTGTTCGAAGTAATCGCGGAACTTGGCGCCTTCTTCCTCTTTGCCAGCGATAACGCGGGCGCTGAGGGTGGCTTCCTGCTTCAAGAAGCTGCGCAGTTTATCCAGCAGGCTGGCGTCTTCGGCGAAGCGCTCCATGAGGATGTACTTGGCGCCATCGAGGGCAGCCTTGACGTCTGCCACGCCTTTTTCGGCGTCAACAAAACGTGCGGCTTCGGTGTCCGGGCTGAGGTTGGGGTCGTTGAACAGGCCGTCAGCCAGTTCGCCGAGACCGGCTTCCAGGGCGATCTGGCCCTTGGTGCGGCGCTTTTGCTTGTAAGGCAGATACAAGTCTTCGAGGCGGGTCTTGGTGTCGGCCAGCTTGATGTCACGGGCCAGTTCAGGCGTCAATTTGCCTTGTTCTTCGATGCTGGCGAGGATGCTGATGCGCCGTTCGTCGAGTTCACGCAGGTAGCGCAAGCGTTCTTCCAGATGACGTAACTGGGTGTCATCCAGGCTGCCTGTCACTTCCTTACGGTAGCGAGAGATGAAGGGTACGGTGGAGCCTTCATCCAGAAGAGCGACGGCCGCTTCGACCTGCTGCGGGCGCACGCCAAGTTCTTCGGCGATGCGGCTGTTGATGCTGTCCATAAAACCACCTGACAAATTGTGATGCAGGCTCGCAGGCCCGGGCTGTAAGGCTTGCGAGACTGGTTGAGCGGCCCGAAGGGCGCCGCTACCTGGGCCAAAAGGGCAGCCTGTTGACCCGTGAAATCAGCACATTACGGCAGGTATTGAAAAAATAAATCCTGGCGCAATGTTTGAAAAACCGAGATTGCCTGACACAAAAGGCGGCGCATTATAACCAGCGTTCCCGGATTCAGGGGATTGCGCGCTTCACCCGCTATACTCGACGCACTGGCCGTGAAGGAAAAATCTGCTAACAATGCACACGATGCGTATAACAGCAGCTAAGCCATAATGCGCGCCGAGATCACAGGAGCATCTAATGAGCAGCATTGCACAACCGGCTGAAGGCGAAAAAATTCTTATCGTTGATGACGATCCAGGGCTGAGCAGCCTGCTGGAGCGTTTCTTCGTCAGCAAGGGCTACCGTGCCCGCGCTGTGCCGAACGTCGAGCAAATGGACCGTTTGCTGGCTCGTGAGGTATTTAACCTGGTGGTACTGGACCTGATGCTACCCGGCGAAGACGGGCTGTCTGTCTGCCGCCGCCTGCGTGCCGCGGGTAATCGGGTGCCGATCATCATGCTCACCGCCAAGGGCGACGAGCTGAGCCGCATCAAGGGCCTGGAATTGGGCGCTGATGACTACCTGGCCAAACCTTTCAACCCTGATGAACTGATGGCGCGTGTGCGTGCCGTGTTGCGTCGTCAGTCGGCGCCTGTACCGGGCGCACCGGGCAGCGAAGATGAAAGCGTCACCTTTGGTGATTACGAGTTATCCCTGGCCACGCGCGAACTCAAGCGTGGCGATGAAGTACACATGCTCACCACCGGTGAGTTTGCCGTACTCAAGGCGTTGGTCATGCATGCGCGCGAGCCGTTGACCCGCGACAAGCTGATGAACCTGGCCCGTGGCCGTGAGTGGGATGCACTGGAGCGTTCAATCGACGTTCAAATCTCCCGCCTGCGCCGCATGATCGAGCCGGACCCTTCCAAACCGCGCTACATCCAGACGGTCTGGGGTGTCGGTTATGTATTCGTGCCGGATGGCAACGCAACCAAGTGATGTCGCCTGTGCAGGCGCGAGTCACCCAGTGGCCTTAGGGCGCCGGGTGGCTCGCACTTCATTCTATTGCGGGTCTTGGTACTCGTCCCTGCAACGTGTAAAGCGCCATCTATGAAAACCCCTCTGTGGTTCCCCCAAAGTTTTTTCTCTCGCACCCTCTGGCTGGTGCTCATCGTCGTCCTGTTCTCCAAGGCATTGACCTTGGTTTATCTGTTGATGAACGAAGATATGTTGGTCGACCGCCAATACAGCCACGGCGTGGGCCTGGTGCTGCGCGCCTATTGGGCGGCCGATGAAGAGAACCGCGCCAAGATCGCCGATGCTGCAACGCTGACGCGTGTGGTGGGCGGCGGGGTGCCAGAAGGCGAGCAACACTGGCCTTACAGCGAGATCTACGAGCGTCAGATGCAGGCCGAACTGGGCGCCGACACCGAAGTGCGTTTACGCATGCACTCGCCCCCGGCTCTGTGGGTACGTGCCCCGAGTCTGGGCGATGGCTGGCTGAAGGTACCGTTGTACCCGCACCCGCTGCGTGGGCAAAAAATCTGGAGCGTACTGGGCTGGTTCCTGGCCATCGGGTTGTTATCCACCGCCTCGGCGTGGATTTTCGTCAGTCAGCTCAATCAGCCACTTAAACGGCTGGTTTATGCGGCCAGGCAGTTGGGACAGGGGCGCAGTGTGCGCCTGCCGATCAGTGATACACCGAGCGAAATGACCGAGGTGTACAGCGCCTTCAACCAGATGGCTGAAGATGTGGAGCAGGCAGGCCGCGAGCGCGAACTGATGCTGGCGGGTGTGTCCCATGACTTGCGCACGCCGTTGACGCGCTTGCGTTTGTCGCTGGAGTTGATGGGCAACCACAACGACCTGACTGACGACATGGTGCGCGACATTGAAGACATGGACGCCATTCTGGATCAGTTTTTGGCGTTTATCCGCGACGGTCGCGATGAGCCGGTTGAAGAAGTTGACCTGTGCGAACTGATCCGCGAAGTCGTTGCGCCGTATAACCAGAATGACGAACAGGTGCGCTTGCGCTTGCAGCCCATTCAGCCGTTTGCGTTGCGTCGGGTATCGATGAAGCGCCTGCTCAATAACTTGATCGGCAACGCCTTGCACCATGCGGGGGATGACGTTGAAGTGGCCGCCTATGTATCGGGCGACACCAGCGCGCCTTACGTGGTGCTAAGTGTGATGGACCGCGGTGCAGGCATTGACCCGTCGGAGCTTGAAGACATCTTCAACCCGTTTATTCGCGGTGACCGTGCCCGAGGCGGCAAAGGCACAGGCCTGGGCCTGGCGATTGTAAAACGCATCGCCTCCATGCACGGCGGCAACGTTGAGCTGCGCAACCGTGCCGGGGGTGGCCTGGAAGCCAGAGTCCGGCTGCCGCTGGGTTTGATGTTGCCGCGCGGCGCTGTGTAGGCGGACTTGTAATGTGTAGGAGCGAGCTTGCTCGCGATCTTTTGATCCTTTAAAAGATCGCGAGCAAGCTCGCTCCTACAAGGTTTTCGGGGCGCCAGTAACGACTGTTAACCTTTGCCTTTAGTCCGCGTCATGTTCGGGCCGCTGTTTTTTTCCAGATGCTCAATGATGATCCCCGCCACATTTTTGCCCGTGGTGGTTTCGATCCCTTCAAGCCCCGGCGATGAGTTGACCTCCAGCACCAGCGGGCCGTGGTTGGAGCGCAGAATATCAACCCCCGCCACGCTCAAACCCATGACCTTGGCTGCACGAATGGCCGTCATGCGTTCTTCGGGGGTGATTTTGATCAGGCTGGCGCTGCCGCCACGGTGCAGGTTGGAGCGGAACTCGCCTGGCTTGGCCTGGCGCTTCATGGCGGCAATCACCTTGTCGCCCACCACGAAGCAACGGATATCGGCACCGCCCGCTTCCTTGATGTATTCCTGCACCATGATGTTTTGCTTGAGGCCCATAAAGGCTTCGATCACCGACTCGGCCGCCGTCGCGGTTTCACACAGCACCACGCCAATGCCTTGCGTGCCTTCCAGCACCTTGATCACCAGCGGTGCGCCGTTAACCATCTCGATCAAGTCCGGGATGTCATCCGGCGAGTGAGCAAAGCCGGTTACCGGCAAGCCCAGGCCACGACGCGAGAGCAATTGCAGCGAGCGCAATTTGTCACGTGAACGGGCAATGGCCACCGACTCATTGAGCGGGAACACGCCCATCATTTCGAACTGGCGCAACACCGCGCAGCCGTAGAACGTCACGGATGCACCAATGCGCGGGATCACTGCATCAAAGCCTTCCAGCGGCTTGCCACGGTAATGGATCTGCGGCTTATGACTGGCAATGTTCATATAGGCGCGCAAGGTATCGATCACCACCATCTGATGGCCTCGTTCGGTCCCGGCCTCAACCAGGCGACGAGTGGAATACAGACGCGGGTTGCGCGACAGCACAGCGATCTTCATGCAGCACCTTTGGAGGAGGTAGTAGTCACCGGAAACACCGGCTTGTCTTGAACGTATTTTTGCCCCGGGTTAACGACCAACTGGCCGTCGACCAGCGCTTTTGAGCCCAGCAACAGGCGGTAGCGCATCGATTTGCGGCAAGCGAGGGTGAATTCGACTTGCCACACATGATCACCCAGGGCCAAGTCAGTGCGTATGACATAGCGCACCTGTGTGTGACCGTTTGAGCTCTTAATGGTTTTAATCGCCACTAACGGCGCTTCGCAGCGACGGTGGCGCAGTTGTACCAACGTGCCCAAATGGGCATTGAAACGTACCCACTCGACGCCATCGCGCTCAAAAGGCTCGATCTCGGTGGCGTGCAAGCTGGAGGTACTGGCGCCGGTGTCGATTTTCGCGCGCAGGCCGGCAACGCCCAAATCGGGCAGCGCCACCCACTCGCGCAGACCGACAACGGTCAAATGATCAAATGTCTTCAATATAAGTAACCAGCGATTAACGTATTCAGGTTGCAGGAAAGGCCCTGCAGGTCACACATGAAAGCCAACAGGCGGTATTCACGCAGAATAGCTGGCAAATGGCGACAGTTTTCCTACGGGGGGATGCAATGCAGTGATTGAGCTGCAGTGTTGGCAGATGAGCATTCTATCGGGCGTATTCCTTCCTTGGTTCATCAAAAGTAGTAGTACAGTTCTGTGAATTTAAATGAAGGGGCTTCCAATGGCGCAGAAACAGGAAGAGGACGACAAAGTCCGGCTGGACAAATGGCTATGGGCCGCACGCTTCTATAAAACCCGGGCGTTGGCCAAGGCGGCCATTGAAAGTGGCAAGGTTCACTGCCGTGGCGAGCGTTGCAAGCCCAGCAAAGAGCCGCGTGTGGGTGATGAGTTGCAGATTCGGGTAGGGCTTGAAGAGCGCACCGTCGAAGTCAAAGCCTTGTCAGTCGTACGTCGTGGCGCCCCTGAGGCGCAAACGCTGTATGCCGAAACCGAACAAAGCATCGCCAAGCGCGAAAACGCGGCCGCGCTGCGCAAGGCCGGGGCGATGGGGATCAGTACTGACGGCAAACCGACCAAAAAACAACGTCGCCAACTGCACCAGTTGCATGATGTGAGCGATTTGTAACAACGGCGACGGCGGGTACGTTGTGGGCTGCCATTGCTTTGCCGTGCGTCGTGTCTGTGCAGACATGACTTGTAACTGCGTAGGTGAAACGCCATATAGGGTTATTAGCCAGCGGCCTGTTAAAGCCCCACCTACATTAAGTAACCCATTCAGAACTCTATTCTTATGTCCGATCTACTTAAAAACGACCTTCAAAAAGACGCCACCCAACGCTTTATGTTTGACACCTGCGATGCCCGTGGCGAGCTGGTTTCGCTGGAGCACAGCTACGCAGAAGTGTTGGCCAAACATAACTACCCAGAACCGGTCCAGCAATTGCTGGGCGAGTTGATGGCGGCAGCGGCGTTGCTGGTGGGCAACCAGAAAAACGACGGTTTGCTGAGCCTGCAAGCACGTTCCGAAGGCCCGGTGCCACTGTTGACCATCGAGTGCACCAGCGAGCGCGAAATCCGTGGCCTGGCCCGTTTTGATCCTGAGCAGATTGCCCCGGATGCCACCTTGGCCGACCTGCTGCCAGACGGCCTGCTGGCCATTACCGTTGTGCCAAAAGTGGGCGAACGCTCCCAGGGTTTTGTGGACCTGGATGGCGAAACGCTGGCGGATTGCTTTACCAATTACTTCGTCATGTCTCAGCAAGTGCCTACGCGCTTCTGGCTGAAAGCGGACGGTCTGCGTGCACGTGGCATGTTCTTACAGCAACTGCCGGTCGACGTGATCGATGACGAAGAGGAGCGTGCCGATAAGTGGAAAGAACTGCTGATGCTGGGCGATACGCTCAAGGCTGAAGAGCTGATGGGGCTGGACAACGAAACCATCCTGCACCGTCTGTACCACGAAGAAACCGTGCGCGTGTTCGACTCAGAAGCACTTGAGTTCAAATGCAGCTGCTCGCGTGAGCGTTCAGGCAATGCATTGACCAGCCTGGGCCATGAAGATGCGCTCAATCTGGTGGCCGAACACGGTGGTCATATCGAGATCGATTGCCAGTTTTGTAACGCTCAATACCTGTTCGATGCGGCCGATGTGGATCAATTATTCTCCGGCGCGGGTGTTCAGTCGCCTTCCAATACTCATCACTAAAACGTTTCAGCGCAGGTGAAACACCTGTCAATTACCGTTCTTGCGCGGTTCTGACAGGTGGGCCCTACTCTTTTTGGCCATTTCTGGCATAATCCGGCCCACTTTTTTCGCGGTAGTAGTGCAACTATTTCTACTACAAAACGTTTGGCGCACTCGGCCAATGGCCGACGGGGAACCTCATGACGCAAGCTAATAACGCCGTGCACATCGATCTGAGCATCGACGAACTGGTAAAAGAAGCCCTGAACCGTGGTGAAGGCGAGCTTGCCGACAGCGGTGCACTGGTTGTTCGTACCGGCCATCGCACGGGTCGTTCACCTGCTGACCGCTTCATTGTTGAAGAACCGACCACTCAGGACGCAATCGCCTGGGGCCCGATCAACCGCAAGTTCCCGGCCGACAAGTTCGACGCGCTGTGGGACCGTGTTTCGGCTTACGTGGCTGAGCGTGAGCGTTTCGTTTCTCACGTTCATGTAGGCTCTGATCCGGCGCACTACCTGCCCGTCAAAATGACCACCGAAACCGCGTGGCACAACCTGTTTGGCCGTTGCCTGTTCATCAACCCGGAACAGTACAACCCGGCGGGCAAAGACGAGTGGCAAATCATCAACGCACCGAACTTCGTGTGCGAGCCAGAGCGTGATGGCACCAACTCCGACGGTTGCGTGATCATCAACTTTGCAGCCAAAAAAGTGCTGATCGCAGGCATGCGTTACGCCGGCGAAATGAAAAAAGCCCTGTTCTCGGTTCAAAACTTCCTGCTGCCAGCAGTCGACGTTCTGCCGATGCACTGTGCGGCCAACATGGGCGAAGAGGGCGACGTGACCCTGTTCTTCGGCCTGTCGGGCACCGGTAAAACCACCCTGTCGGCTGACGAAAGCCGTTACCTGATCGGTGACGACGAACACGGCTGGGGCGTGGGCGTGGTGTTCAACATCGAAGGCGGTTGCTATGCCAAGTGCATCGACCTGTCCGAGAAAAACGAGCCGGTGATCTGGAAAGCCATCCAGCACGGCGCGGTACTGGAAAACGTTGTTATTGATCCAGTCACCAAAAAAGCGGACTACGCAGACGACAGCCTGACGCAAAACAGCCGTGCTGCTTACCCGCGTGAACTGATCGAAAAACGCGCACCGAAAAACCTCGGTGGCGAGCCAAACGCTGTGATCTTCCTGACCTGCGACCTGACCGGCGTTCTGCCACCGGTGTCGATCCTCAGTGAAGAACAAGCGGCTTACCACTTCCTGTCGGGTTACACCGCACTGGTGGGTTCGACTGAAATGGGTTCGGGCAGCGGCATCAAGTCGACCTTCTCTACCTGCTTCGGCGCACCATTCTTCCCACGTCCTGCTGGCGAATACGCAGAGCTGCTGATCAAGCGCATCCGCGGTTTCGGCTCCAAGGTTTACCTGGTTAACACCGGTTGGACTGGCGGCGGCTACGGCGTTGGCAAGCGCTTCAACATCCCGACCACCCGTGGCGTGATTGCAGCGATCCAGAGCGGTGCTCTGATCGGCGCAGAAACCGAGCACCTGGACACCATCAACCTCGACGTGCCATTGGCCGTACCGGGTGTTGACACTGCCCTGCTGAACCCACGTAACACCTGGGCTGACAAAGCAGCCTACGACGAAGCGGCCAAAGCCCTGGCTAGCCTGTTCGTTGAGAACTTTAAAAAGTTCGACGTCAGCGACGCGATCAAAGCTGCTGGCCCGAAGCTGTAAGTATCGGTTAGCGCATTGATCTACAAAAAAACCGCCTGAAAGGGCGGTTTTTTTGTGCCTGAAGATTTAAGGATCGCGAGACAAGCTCGCTCCTACAGGTCCCGTTCAGGCTTCTAGAGCTTGTGTGTCCCAATGCCCGAGTGTGATGGCTTCATACAGCATGCCAATGGTCAGCGGTACCTTGTTGCCCCGGCCTTTGGCGTTACGCTTGAAATGCGGGTCGTTGCCCGCTGGCTGGAAATAGCGATACGCATCGTAATCGGCCAGTTCCAGCCCGAAGCGCTCTTCCAAGCTTTCCATCAAATGCTGGGCATCGCTGCCATTGCAACCCAGGTCGAGGTTGATAGAGGTCTTGAGGCTGATGGTCTTGTGCTCGGGCAGGCCGATTTCTTCATGCAGCAACTGCATCAGCTCGCGCAGGGCTGGTGTGTCGGGGAGGGTGCTGGCGAGTTTCATGATCAGAGATCCATGTGGTCATCAAAGACAGGTCTTCAGGCGAATCGTCAGCACCATAAACCAAATTAAAAATCGATGCTCCGTGCTTCAGGTGGGTTCGTGAGGTTGCCATTCAAGGCTCTGGACAGCGACGAGCGCTTGACCCTGTATCATCCCCTCTCAATTTGCCCCCGACCTTTTCTCGATTCGCCGCAAACCCTGCGCTACGGTTCAGGACTCAGCGGCGGTCAATGGAGTGACAGCGATGTACAACACCCTGGAACAGGTTTTCGGTTATCCACAGTTTCGCGCAGGCCAAGAGGCGGCGATCAGTGCGGTGCTGGCCGGGCGTTCGGCGGCGGCGATTTTTCCGACGGGGTCGGGCAAGTCGTTGTGTTACCAGTTGCCGGCGTTGTTGCTGCCGCATCTGACGCTGGTGGTGTCGCCGCTGCTGGCGCTGATGCAGGATCAGTTGGCGTTTTTGCAGCGTCATGGCATTGCCGCCGCCAGTATCGACTCGGTGCAAAGCCGCGATGAGGCCAGCGCTGTCATGGCGCGGGCCAAGGCGGGGGAGTTGAAGATTCTGATGGTGTCGGTCGAGCGCCTGAAGAACGAACGCTTTCGCCACTTTTTGCAGCAGGTACCCATTTCGTTACTGGTGGTGGACGAGGCGCACTGTATTTCTGAGTGGGGGCATAACTTTCGCCCGGATTACTTGAAGCTACCGGACTACCAGCACCAGTTCAATATCCCGCAAGCTTTGCTGCTGACGGCCACGGCTACGCCCGCTGTGATCGCTGACATGCAGCGCAAATTTGCGATTGCCGAGTCGGATGTCGTCACCACCGGTTTTTATCGCGCCAACCTGGATTTGTGGGTCGAGCCCGTCACCGGCACGGCCAAGCGTCAGCGCTTGGTACAGTGGATGGGCGAGCGTCCAGGCCAGCCGAGCATTGTGTATGTCACGTTGCAAAAAACCGCCGAGCAGATCGCCCAACACCTGAGCCAACACGGGATCAGCGCTAACGCTTACCACGCAGGCTTGCCCCACGAGCAACGGGAAAGCATCCAGCGCCAGTTCATGGCGGGCCAACTCAATTGCATCGTTGCGACCATCGCCTTCGGCATGGGCATCGACAAAAGTGACATCCGCAACGTGGTGCATTTTGACCTGCCCAAGTCGATTGAAAATTACAGCCAGGAAATCGGCCGCTCCGGTCGCGATGGCGCAACGTCCGAGTGTCTGGTCCTGGCCAATCGCGACAGCCTCAATGTCCTGGAAAACTTTGTGTATGGCGACACGCCAGAGCTGCAAGGCATTCGCTGTGTGCTGGAAGAACTGAGTGCAGCGATTGCCGAAGGGCAGTGGGAGTTCATGCTGATGCCGCTGTCGGACCAGAGCAACATCCGCCAGTTACCCCTCAAAACCCTCTTGGTGCAGCTGGAGTTACGCGGCCTGATCGCCCCGCGCTACGCCTATTTTGCCGAGTACCGTTTCAAGTTCTTGATTGAACCCGACACCTTGCTGGCCAAGTTTGAAGGCGAGCGTCAACAGTTTGTAGCGGCGATTATCCAAACCTCCAGCCGTGCCCGGACCTGGGCCACGGTGAACTTTGACACCCTGTACGAACAGCATCAGGCGGACCGCAATCGAGTGGTCAAGGCACTGGATTACTTTCATGAGAAGGGCTGGATCGAGCTTGAAAGCAAGCAGATGACAGAGGTCTATAACGTGCTGGTGACGGAGGTGGATGCACAGGCGCTGAGCCTTGAATTGCATCAGTACTTCACCGCCCATGAGCATAGTGAAATTGCGCGCATTCACGCAATGTTGGCGCTGTTCTCCAGTGACACCTGCCTGAGTCATCGACTGGCGCAGTACTTTGGCGATGAGCAGGCGCCGCAGCAGTGCGGGCATTGTTCTGTGTGTGCGGGGCAGATTGCGCGCTTGCCCGATCCGCCCGCGCTGGCGCCGCTTGTGGATAAAAACTTTGAAGCGCTGTGCGGTGCTTTTATCCACAAGCATCAGGAGTACACAGGCAGTTATCCACCGGCAGAACGTGTGACCCGGTTTTTGTGCGGCATCAGCGTGCCGTTATTCACCAAGATCAAAGCGCGTTCGATTGCAGGTTTTGCCGCGCTGGAAAACTACCCCTACGCCGACGTACGCCACTGGGCCGAACACCACCTGGCAGATGAGTGGATTTGAACCGGTGGGAGCGGGCTTGCTCGCGATAGCATCGACGCGGTGTACCTGGATACACCGAGTCGTCTGAATCGCGAGCAAGCCCGCTCCCACACTTTATTCCCCCAGAAGTTCTTTCAACACGCGAGTGAAGTCCCGGCTGCTCACATCTTCATCTGCATGGCGCCTGTCACGCACCACCCATTGGCCGTTCACCACCACGTCACGGACCTGCCGATCGCCGCCGGCAAACAACCAGCGGTTGAGAATCCCGTCTTCCTGCGCCGTCGCCAGATACGGGTCGTTGCCGTCGAGTACCAGCCAGTCAGCCCGCTGGCCCACGGCCAACCCGGCTACCGGCTGGCCCATCGCCTGTGCACCGCCCGCCACGGCGGCGTCGTACAGGGTGCGCCCGATCATCGGCTGGTCACTGCGGTACAGGCGGTTGCGCCGTTGATCGCGTAAACGCTGGCCGTATTCCAGCCAGCGCAACTCTTCAACCACGCTCAGCGACACATGGCTGTCCGAGCCAATGCCCATGCGGCCGTTTTGCGCGAGGTAGTCCACGGCCGGGAAAATACCGTCGCCCAGGTTGGCTTCTGTGGTCAGGCACAGCCCGGCCACGGCCTGGCTGTGCGCCATAAGGCGCACTTCGTCGGGGGTCGCGTGGGTGGCATGCACCAGGCACCAGCGCGCGTCGACTTCAACGTTGTCATACAGCCATTGGATTGGGCGTTTGCCGCTCCAGCTCAGGCAGTCATCGACTTCCTTTTGCTGCTCGGCGATGTGGATATGCACCGGGCACGCCGTGTCGCTGGCGCGCAGCACGTCGTGTAGTTGTTCGGGGGTGACCGCTCGCAGCGAGTGGAAACACAGGCCCAGTTGTTGCGCCGGTTGTTGCGCCAACAGGGGCTTTAACTGTTGCTGCAAGCTCAGGTATTGCTCGGTGCTGTTGATAAAACGGCGCTGGCCATCGTTAGGCGCCTGGCCGCCAAAACCGGAATGGCTGTACAGAACCGGCAGCAACGTCAAGCCTATGCCGGTGGAGCGCGCCGCTTCACTGATGCGCAGCGCCAGCTCGGCCGGGTCGGCGTAAGGCTGGCCCGACAGGTCGTGGTGCACGTAATGGAATTCCGCCACCGAGGTGTACCCGGCCTTGAGCATTTCGATGTACAACTGGCGGGCGATGACGCCCAATTGCTCGGGGCTGATTTTGCCGACCAGCCGGTACATCAGGTCGCGCCAGGTCCAGAAGCTGTCGTTGGGGTTGCCCGCCACTTCGGCCAAACCGGCCATGGCCCGCTGAAACGCATGGGAGTGCAGATTCGGCATGCCCGGTAACACCGGGCCGTTCAAGCGTTGTGCGCCTTGGGCATCGGCATTGGCTTGAATACGGGTCAGAAAGCCGTCGGCCCCGACCTCGATGCGGACATGAGTAGCCCAGCCTGTGGGTAACAGCGCACGTTCGGCGAAGAAGACGGACATCGGTTGAGCACCCCATCGTGGAAATTTGTATATACATATACAGACGTTTGCCTGCCCGGTAAACTCCGGCAAGCTACGCCCCTTAACTCATGAACAAGGATTGCCTGTGTCGACTCCGCCTGTCGTGCCCCCGCTGGCCGCCCACATGGGCGACAGTCCAGCCCCGCTTTACGCTCGCGTAAAACAGATGATCACTCAGCAAATCGAGAGCGGTAACTGGCCGCCGCATTACCGTGTGCCGTCTGAAAGCGAGCTGGTCAGCCAACTGGGCTTCAGCCGCATGACCATCAACCGGGCGCTGCGTGAAATGACCGCAGACGGTCTGCTGGTGCGCATGCAGGGTGTTGGCACCTTCGTGGCCGAGCCAAAAACGCAATCCGCGCTGTTTGAAGTCAACAACATTGCCGACGAAATCGCCGCCCGTGGCCATAAGCACACCTGCAAAGTGATCAGCCTGGCCGAAGAACTGGCCGGTTCCGAGCGCGCCGCCGTCCTCGACATGCGTGAAGGGCAGAAAGTGTTTCATTCGTTGATCGTGCATTACGAAAACGGTATCCCCGTGCAAATTGAGGACCGTTTCGTCAACGCGCTCGTCGCCCCGGACTACCTCAAGCAAGATTTCACTCGGCAAACGCCTTACGCCTATCTGTCGCAGGTCGCACCGCTGACCGAAGGTGAGCACGTGGTCGAAGCGATTTTGGCTGACCCCAAAGAGTGCAAGCTGCTGCAAATTGAAGCCAGCGAGCCGTGCCTGCTGATTCGCCGTCGCACGTGGTCGGGCCGTCAACCAGTGACTGCTGCTCGTCTGATCCACCCCGGTTCCCGTCATCGCCTGGAAGGACGTTTCAGCAAATGAGTGAACTCAGCGTTTTACGCGCCGCCGATTACCCGCGCATGCCGTGGAAAAACGGCGGCGGCAGCACAGAAGAAATCACCCGCGATGCCGGTGAAGGCCTAGATGGCTTCGGCTGGCGCTTATCGATTGCCGACATTGGCGAGTCGGGCGGTTTTTCGCGTTTCGACGGCTACCAGCGAGTCATCACCGTGCTGCAAGGCGCGGGTATGCACCTGCAAGTGGACGGCGAGCAGAGCCGGGCGTTGTTACCGTTCGATGCCTTTGCCTTCAAGGGTGACAGCGAGGTCAGATGCGGCTTGATCGACGGGCCGATCCGCGACTTCAACCTGATCTACGCACCGCAGCGTTACAGCGCCCGTCTGCAATGGCTGCAAGCCGGTAGCCGCCTCTTCACCCCGGCGCAGACCGTGCTGGTATTCGCTGCCGATGAACACGTTGACGTGCACGTGGGTAACATGCGGCACGAACAACTGGGCCGTTACGATTGCCTGCAACTGAACGGTAATCGTGAGCTGCTTGAGATCGCCATCACCGGCCGTAGCTGCGTGATTGAGTTGAATAGGGTCTGAAAATGTGGGAGCGGGCTTGCTCGCGATAGCATCACTGCGATGTGCCTGATACACGGCGTTGTTTGCATCGCGAGCAAGCCCGCTCCCACAAGTCGAGTTAAGCCACGCCCCATCTTGTTACCTAACGCCCCAAAAAGACGCAAAACGCCCTTCAAGTAACATCCCTTTACTCTCCCTTCTGCATATTCACGCAAACCTTGTGCGTGCCTCAACGCCTTCATTTCCGGGCCTTTAAACAACTTTCGCGATGTTTTAATTGACAGCAAAGTCACGTTGGCCGCTTACTTGCATATGCTTGTATGTACAAGTACATAAGTGTTCACCTGCCCAGCACTGAGGAGTTACCCGTGACTTCAACTACCCCTAAATCGCCTGTCGCGTCCAACCGTCACCGCGAAGGTGAGATCCGCGCCGCCCGTGGCACTCAGCTCACGGCTAAAAGCTGGATGACTGAAGCACCCCTGCGGATGCTGATGAACAACCTTGATCCACAGGTGGCAGAAAACCCGACCGAGCTGGTGGTGTATGGCGGTATTGGTCGTGCGGCGCGTAACTGGGAGTGCTACGACAAAATCGTCGAAAGCCTGACCAACCTCAATGACGACGAAACCCTGCTGGTGCAATCGGGCAAGCCGGTCGGCGTGTTCAAAACCCACAGCAACGCACCACGGGTACTGATCGCCAACTCCAACCTGGTGCCGCATTGGGCCACGTGGGAACACTTCAACGAACTCGACGCCAAAGGCCTGGCCATGTACGGCCAGATGACCGCCGGCAGCTGGATCTACATCGGCAGCCAGGGCATCGTTCAGGGCACTTACGAAACCTTTGTTGAGGCCGGTCGCCAGCATTACAACGGCAGCCTGGTCGGCAAATGGGTACTCACCGCAGGTTTAGGCGGCATGGGCGGCGCACAACCGCTGGCCGCGACCCTGGCGGGCGCATGCTCACTGAACATCGAATGCCAACAAAGCCGCATCGACTTCCGCTTGGCCACGCGCTACGTCGACGAACAAGCCGCCGACCTGGATGACGCCCTGGCCCGCATCGCCAAATACACCGCCGAAGGCAAGGCGATTTCCATCGCGCTGTGCGGTAACGCCGCTGAACTGCTGCCAGAAATGGTGCGCCGTGGCATCCGTCCGGACATGGTCACCGACCAGACCAGCGCCCACGACCCACTCAATGGCTACCTGCCAAAAGGCTGGACCTGGGAGCAGTACCGCGACCGCGCCGTGACCGATCCGGCGGGCGTGGTCAAAGCCGCCAAAGCTTCAATGGGCGAACACGTAGAAGCCATGCTGGCGTTCCAGAAAGCGGGCATTCCGACCTTCGACTACGGCAACAACATCCGCCAGATGGCCAAAGAAGTGGGCGTTGAAGCTGCGTTCGACTTCCCGGGCTTTGTTCCGGCGTACATCCGCCCACTGTTCTGTCGTGGCATTGGCCCGTTCCGTTGGGTTGCACTGTCGGGCGATGCAGAAGACATCTACAAAACCGACGCCAAGGTCAAAGAACTGATCCCTGACGACGACCACCTGCACAACTGGCTGGACATGGCCCGCGAGCGCATCAGCTTCCAGGGTTTGCCAGCGCGTATTTGCTGGGTTGGCCTGGGCCAGCGCGCCAAATTGGGCCTGGCGTTCAACGAAATGGTGCGCAGCGGTGAGCTCAAAGCGCCGATCGTGATCGGCCGTGACCACCTGGACTCGGGTTCGGTGTCCAGCCCGAACCGTGAAACCGAATCGATGCAAGACGGTTCGGACGCCGTCTCTGACTGGCCGCTGCTCAACGCCTTGCTCAATACCGCCAGCGGCGCGACCTGGGTATCGCTGCACCACGGTGGCGGCGTTGGCATGGGCTTCTCGCAGCACTCGGGCATGGTGATTGTGTGTGACGGCACCGACGAAGCGGCCGAGCGCATCGCCCGTGTGCTGCACAACGACCCGGCGACCGGTGTGATGCGCCATGCGGATGCGGGTTACCAGATCGCCATCGACTGCGCCAACGAACAGGGCCTGAATCTGCCGATGGTCAACGGCTAACTCAAACGCACAACCTGCAGGAGCTTTATTGTGAATCGTTTAAACCTGATCCCGGGCCAATTGAGCCTTGCCCAACTGCGTAACATTTATCAGCAACCGGTGAGTCTCAGCCTGGACGACAGTGCTTCTAAGCAGATTGATGCCAGTGTGGCGTGCGTTGAACAGATCCTGATAGAAAACCGCACCACCTACGGCATCAATACCGGCTTTGGTTTGTTGGCGTCGACCAAGATTGCCAGCGAAGACCTTGAAAACCTTCAGCGATCGTTGGTGTTGTCTCACGCGGCGGGTGTCGGCGAGCCGCTAAGCGACGATATGGTGCGCTTGATCATGGTACTTAAGGTCAACAGCTTGAGCCGCGGCTTTTCTGGTATTCGCCGGATTGTCATCGACGCGTTAATTGCGCTGATTAATGCCCAAGTCTACCCACACATCCCACTCAAAGGCTCGGTGGGTGCTTCGGGGGACTTGGCACCGTTGGCACACATGTCGCTGGTGTTGCTGGGCGAAGGTAAAGCACGCCACAACGGTGAGTGGCTGGATGCCGTTGCGGCCCTGAAACAAGCAGGTTTAGAGCCGCTGACGTTGGCCGCTAAAGAGGGGCTGGCCTTGCTCAACGGTACTCAAGTATCGACGGCATATGCATTGCGTGGCCTGTTTGAAGGCGAGGATTTGTTCGCTGCCGCAATGGCATGCGGTGGCTTAACCGTTGAAGCGGTGTTGGGCTCGCGCTCGCCCTTTGACCCGCGCATCCATGCCGCGCGCGGCCAGCGTGGGCAAATCGATGCTGCCGCGCTGTACCGCGACCTGCTGGGTACGAGCAGCGAGGTGTCGGAGTCGCACAAAAACTGCGACAAAGTACAAGATCCGTATTCCTTACGCTGTCAGCCACAAGTGATGGGCGCCTGCCTGACTCAGTTTCGTCAGGCGGCTGAAGTGTTGGGCATAGAAGCCAACGCTGTGTCGGATAACCCGTTGGTGTTCGCCGAGCAAGGTGATGTGATTTCTGGCGGCAATTTCCACGCTGAGCCCGTCGCCATGGCCGCTGACAACATAGCCTTGGCGATTGCAGAAATCGGCTCGCTGAGCGAACGACGTATCTCTTTAATGATGGACAAGCATATGTCGCAGTTGCCGCCGTTTCTGGTGGCCAATGGCGGCGTCAATTCGGGCTTCATGATTGCCCAAGTGACCGCTGCCGCATTGGCCAGCGAGAACAAGGCGCTGGCGCACCCGCACAGCGTTGACAGTATTCCGACCTCGGCCAACCAGGAGGATCATGTATCCATGGCTCCTGCGGCAGGTAAACGGTTGTGGGAAATGGCCGCGAATACGCGCGGCGTGCTGGCAATTGAATGGTTGGCTGCTTGCCAAGGGCTGGACTTGCGCGACGGTTTGAAAACGTCGGCCAAACTTGAGATTGCCCGCATGACCCTGCGCAGCAAAGTCGCGACCTATGAAAAGGATCGCTTTTTTGCCCCGGACATTGATGCAGCTATTCAACTGCTGACCTCGCGTTGTTTAAATGCGCTGCTGCCTGCCCAGGCTCTACCAAGCCTGTAACCAACGAGAGCGCAGAGCGCGCCTTTTTGGCGTGATCTGCGTACCTGTTTTCGCCGACAAAAATAATTAAGGACGCGAAATGCAAAACCAAACTCAAGGTTTGAAACGCGGGCTGTCAGCTCGCCATATCCGATTTATGGCGCTGGGCTCAGCGATCGGAACGGGTCTGTTTTATGGTTCAGCCGCTGCTATCCAGATGGCTGGCCCCGCTGTTTTATTGGCCTACCTGATCGGGGGGGCAGCTGTTTTTATGGTGATGCGTGCGTTGGGCGAAATGGCTGTGCGCGACCCAGTGTCTGGCTCGTTCGGTCATTACGCCAGCACCTATTTGGGGCCTATGTCCGGTTTTATTCTCGGTTGGACCTATGCCTTTGAAATGATCATCGTGTGTTTAGCCGATATCACCGCATTTGGTATTTACATGGGGTTCTGGTTCCCCGATGTGGCTCGCTGGATCTGGGTTTTGGGAATCGTCCTGCTCATCGGTGGGTTGAACCTGTGCAACGTTAAAGTCTTCGGCGAAATGGAGTTCTGGCTGTCGTTACTTAAAGTGGCGGCCATTGTGGCAATGATTTTGGCCGGTTTTGGCATCATGTTGTTCGGCATAGGCACGTCCGGTACTGACGCTGCTGCCACAGGCATTAGTAATCTGTGGGCTTATGGCGGCTTTCTGCCCAACGGTGTTGGCGGTTTGATCGCTTCGTTTGCGGTCGTAATGTTTGCGTTCGGGGGGATTGAAATTATCGGCATCACCGCCGGTGAAGCCAAAGATCCGCAGCGCGTTATCCCCAAAGCGATCAATGCTGTGCCGTTACGTATCCTGTTGTTTTACGTGTTGACCCTGTTCGTATTGATGGCCATTTACCCGTGGACTCAGATCGGTAGCCAGGGCAGCCCATTTGTGCAAATTTTTGACAGCCTCGGCATCAGTTCAGCCGCCACCCTTCTAAATATTGTTGTTATCTCGGCCGCCGTGTCTGCGATCAACAGCGATATCTTCGGGGCGGGCCGCATGATGTTTGGTTTGGCCCAGCAAGGTCAGGCGCCAAAAGGCTTTGCCAAAATATCCCGTCATGGTGTGCCGTGGATGACTGTTCTGGTGATGGGCGTCACGTTGTTGGGAGGGGTACTGCTCAACTATCTGATCCCTAAAGACATCTTCCTGGTTATCGCCTCTATTGCGACCTTCGCGACGGTATGGGTGTGGTTGATGATTCTGGTCACTCAAGTCGCCATGCGTCGCTCAATGACTCGCGAGCAGGTAGCGGAGCTCAAGTTCCCGGTGCCTTTTTGGCCGTATGCGCCCATTGCTGCCATTGTGTTTATGGTGTTCATCTTTGGCGTGCTGGGCTATTTCCCTGAAACCCAAGCAGCGCTGATAGTAGGAGCGGTCTGGATTGTGTTGCTGATAGTGGCCTATTTGTTGTGGGTGAAGCCTGCTGCGGGTCAGGCGCTTGAAGTGGCTCCCAAGGTTTCCTAGGCGCGTCATTATTCCCCGGCCGATGATTATGTGGACCGTTTTGTTCAACGCCGTGCCGTGGCCGTTTAGCGTTAGAAAGGTGAGCGATGAGTAACGTACAGAATGAAGCACCCGTGATCGCTGCCGTGATCATCGACAATGCCCGCCTGCGCTGGCAAGACGTGGTCGCGGTTGCCCGGCATGGCGCGCGGCTGGAGCTGTCGGCGCAGGCCTGGGCGCGCATCGACAACGCGCAGGCCATCGTGCAGCGCATTGTCCAGAGCGGCGAACGTGCCTACGGCATCAACACCGGCCTGGGCGGTTTGAGCAACGTTTCGTTGCAGCACGAGCAACTCAGCGCGCTGTCGCGCAACACCTTGCTCAGCCATGCCTGCGGCGTCGGCCCGGCGCTGAGCAATGAACAGACCCGCGCGATCATTTGCGCGGCGGTGATTCAATACAGCCAGGGCAAGTCCGGCCTGCACCGTCAGGTGGTCGAAGCACTGCTGGCGCTGCTCAACCTCCAGATCACCCCGCAAGTGCCGTCCCAGGGTTCGGTCGGCTATTTGACCCACATGGCGCACATCGGCGTCGGCCTGCTGGGCGTGGGCGATGTCAGCTACCGTGGGCAGATCGTCCCCGCGCAGCAAGCGTTGGCCGCCGAAGACTTGAGCCCGGTGCAACTGGGCGCCAAAGACGGTCTGTGCCTGGTCAATGGCACGCCGTGCATGACCGGCCTGAGCTGCCTGGCGCTGGCCGATGCCGCGCAGGTGTTGCAGTGGGCCGATGTGACCGGCGCCATGAGTTTTGAAGCGCTGCGCGGCCAGATCGACGCCTTCGACCCTGAGATCCTCGCACTCAAGCCCCACGCGGGCATGCAGCAGGTTGGCCGCCACTTGCGCCGCTTGCTGGCCGACAGTGAGGTCATCGCCAGCAGCAAAGGCGTGCGCACCCAGGACGCCCTGAGCCTGCGCTCCATCCCGCAGGTGCATGGCGCCGCACGGGACCAGTTCAATCACTCGGTGGTGCAAATCGAAACCGAGCTCAACTCGGTCAATGACAACCCGATGGTGCTGGGCACGCCCGACGCCTACCGGGTGGTCAGCCAGGCCAACCCGCACGGGCAGTCCGTTGCACTGGCCGCCGACGGGCTGGCCATCGCCATGGCCGAGATCGGTTCAATTGCCGAGCGCCGGCTCGACCGTCTGATCAACCCGCATGTCAGCGACCTTCCGGCGTTTTTGGTCAGCCAGCCGGGCGTCAACTCGGGAATGATGATCACCCAGTACGTCGCCGCCTCACTGTGCGCGCAAAACCGCCAGTTGGCGCAACCCGCCGTGCTCGACAACTACGTGACCTCGGCCCTGCAGGAAGACCACTTGAGCCTGGGCACCAATGCTGCGCTCAAGCTGTTGCAAGTGCTGGAGAACGCTACCCAGGTGCTGGCCATCGAGTACTTGCTGGCTGCGCAGGCGTTTGAGTTCCATCAGCCCAAGCACTTCGGTGCCGGTACCCAGGTGGCCTGGCGCTTACTGCGTGAACACGTTGCGCCTTACGATCAAGACCGCTGGCTGGCCCCTGACATTGCCAAGAGCGCGGCGATCCTCAAAGACCCGCTGGCGTTGCAGTCACTGGCCGCTTACCTGGCGTGAGTCATCAAGGGAGTGATGCAATGAAAACGCTTTGGCAACACTGCAATGCCGCGACCATGGCCAATGGCACGTATTCGATCATCGAAGACGCCGCCATCGTGACCCGCGAGGGCTTCATTGAGTGGATCGGCCCGCGCCAGCAGGTCCCCGCCGGTGAATACGGCCACACCATCGGCCTGGACGGCGCGTGGGTCACGCCGGGGCTCATCGACTGCCACACCCACACGGTGTTTGGCGGCAACCGCAGTGGCGAGTTTGAACAGCGTCTGCAAGGCGTGAGCTATGCCGAAATTGCCGCTGCCGGGGGCGGCATCGCCAGCACCGTGCGTGCGACCCGTGCCGCCAGCGAAGACGAATTGTTCGCCAGCGCGCGTCAGCGTTTGCTGAATTTGCTGCGCGACGGCGTGACCACGGTCGAGATCAAGTCCGGTTATGGCCTGAGCCTGGAGAGCGAGCGCAAAATTTTGCGGGTGATTCGCCGTTTGGGCCAAGAGCTGCCAGTGACGGTGCGCAGCACCTGTTTGGCGGCGCACGCCTTGCCGCCCGAGTACAAAGACCGGGCAGACGATTACATCGAGCACATTTGCACGCACATGCTCCCCGCGCTGGCCGCCGAGGGGCTGGTGGACGCGGTGGATGCGTTCTGCGAGTACCTGGCGTTCTCGCCAGAGCAGGTCGAGCGGGTGTTCAAGGTGGCGCAGCAACTGGGCTTGCCGGTCAAGCTGCATGCTGAGCAACTGTCGTCGCTGCATGGCTCAAGCCTGGCGGCGCGGTATCAGGCGTTGTCGGCAGACCATCTGGAGTTCATGACCGAAGAAGACGCTGTTGCCATGGCTCAATCCGGGACCGTGGCCGTGCTGTTGCCGGGGGCGTTCTACTTTTTGCGCGAAACCCAGTTGCCACCCATGGAGGCCCTGCGCAAACACGGGGTAAAAATCGCCATCGCCAGCGACCTCAACCCCGGTACGTCGCCGGGCTTGTCGTTGCGCTTGATGCTGAACATGGCCTGCACCCTGTTCCGCATGACCCCCGAAGAGGCGCTGGCAGGCGTGACTCAGCGCGCCGCCACGGCCTTGGGCCTGGGCGAGAGCCACGGCTCGCTGGAGCCCGGCAAAGTGGCCGACTTCGTCGCCTGGAACATTGATCGCCCGGCAGACCTTGCGTACTGGTTGGGTGGGGATCTGGACAAACGCGTCGTGCGCAACGGCGTCGAGCTTTAGGAGAACAGGCTGTGGATAAGGTTCTGACATTCAAACAAGGCCGCGTGCCGTTGCTGATCAGCATGCCCCACGCGGGCATAAAACTGACCCCGGCGGTGCAGGCGGGCTTGATCCCCGAAGCGCAAAGCCTGCCGGACACGGACTGGCACATCCCCAAGTTGTACGAATTTGCCGCAGAACTGGGGGCCAGCACCTTGGCGGCCGAGTATTCGCGGTTTGTGATCGACCTCAACCGGCCCGAAGACGACGCGCCGATGTACGTGGGCGCGACCACCGGGTTGTTCCCGGCCACGCTGTTTGATGGCGTGCCGCTGTTTCGCGAAGGGCAAGCGCCATCAAAGCAAGAGCGCGCGACTTACCTGGAACGCATCTGGCAGCCGTATCACCAGACCTTGCAGCAAGAGCTCAAACGCCTCAAAGACCAGTTTGGCTATGCGTTGCTGTTTGACGCGCACTCTATTCGCTCACACATCCCGCACTTGTTTGAGGGGCGTTTGCCGGATTTCAACCTGGGCACGTTCAATGGCGCCAGCTGTGCGCCGCAACTTGCGGGTGATCTTGAAGCGATCTGCGCCGAACACCCGGCTTATCGTCATGTGCTCAACGGGCGCTTCAAGGGTGGCCACATCACCCGGCATTACGGCAGCCCGGTGGACAACATCCATGCCGTGCAACTGGAATTGGCCCAAAGCACCTACATGGAAGAGTTCGAACCCTTCAACTATCGCGAAGACCTGGCGGCGCCGACGCAGGGGGTGCTCAAGCAATTGCTGACGCGGATGATCGAGTGGGGCCAGGAGCGCTACGTGAAGGACTGATGGTCTGAAACCTGTGAGGTGGGAGCGGGCTTGCTCGCGATCCAGGCAACGCGGTCCGGCAGGCAGGCCGCGTTGATCCTTTCGCGAGCAAGCCCGCTCCCACAGGATTCTGTGGGGTCTTCAACAGGATTTTTATAACCCCATGCTCATTCCGCCAATCGGGTTTATGATGCCAAACGGCACTATTTTTTGATGTCCCCACCAGGGATGACCTCAACCCTCCCGCGGAGTGTGTAATGCAGACCTTGTTCCCGCAGATCAAACCCTACGCCCGGCACGATCTTGCTGTTGATGGGCCGCATGTCTTGTATGTCGACGAAAGCGGTACGCCCGACGGCCTGCCGGTGGTCTTTGTGCACGGCGGGCCAGGGTCGGGGTGTGACGCCAACAGCCGCTGTTATTTCGATCCGGGCGTGTACCGCATCATTACCTTCGATCAGCGCGGCTGCGGCCGCTCGACTCCACATGCCAGCCTGGACAACAACACCACGTGGGATCTGGTTGCGGACATGGAGCGGATTCGTCTGTTTCTGGGCATCGACAAGTGGGTGCTGTTTGGCGGCTCCTGGGGCTCGACCCTGTCGCTGGCTTACGCGCAAAGCCACCCGGATCGGGTCCACGGGCTGATCCTGCGCGGTATCTTTTTGGCCCGCCCGCAAGAAATTGAATGGTTCTACCAGGCCGGTGCCAGCCGTCTGTTCCCGGATTACTGGCAGGACTACATTGCGCCGATCCCGCCGGAGGAGCGCGACGACTTGCTCGGTGCCTTCCACAAGCGCCTGACGGGCAATGACCAGATCGCGCAAATGCACGCGGCCAAGGCCTGGTCGACCTGGGAAGGCCGCACCGCAACGCTGCGCCCCAACCCGCAAGTGGTTGAGCGCTTCTGCGACCCGCACCGGGCGTTGTCGATTGCCCGCATCGAATGCCACTACTTCACCAACAGCGCGTTCCTTGAGCCGGATCAACTGATCCGCGACATGCACAAAATCGCCCATTTGCCGGGCGTGATCGTGCATGGCCGCTACGACGTGATTTGCCCGCTGGACAACGCCTGGGAGCTTCACCAGAACTGGCCGGGCAGCGAACTGCAAGTGATCCGCGAAGCCGGCCACGCAGCCTCTGAGCCCGGAATCACCGATGCCTTGGTACGGGCTGCCGAGCAAATGGCTCGCAGCCTGCTCAACTTGCAGCCGGACGAAGCATGAAGGGTCTGCTGCAACGCGTAAAAGGCGCGCGGGTAGAGGTGGGCGGGGAGATTGTCGGTTCGATTGATCAGGGTTTGCTGGTGCTGTTGGCCGTCGAACCCGAGGACACCGAGGCCCATGCGGCCAAAATGCTGCACAAGCTGCTCAATTACCGGGTGTTCAGCGATGCCGAGGGCAAAATGAACCTGTCGCTGAAGGATATCGGCGGCGGTTTGCTGCTGGTGTCGCAATTTACCCTGGCCGCCGACACCAAAAGCGGCTTGCGCCCCAGTTTCTCCACCGCGGCCCCACCCTCCATGGCCGAGGCAATGTTTGAGCACGTCCTGGCTGAAGCCAAACGCCTGCATCCGACGGTCGAATCAGGCCGTTTTGGCGCCGATATGCAGGTGCATTTGGTCAATGATGGCCCTGTGACATTTCTGTTACAGATCTAAAACCTTGAAAATCTGTGTTTTCGTCAGAAAACATTAAGTTTTAGTTAGAAATACTTGGCGACAATAGATGCGTTGTAACGCGGGCTACTAGATAATCCCCGACTACCATAGAGACTAATCCGATACGTCAGGGGAATCATTCTTCCCTTTGACGGTCGGAACAGTGCTCGCCAACCCGGCATTTAGATCGCTGGCCGTTGGTTTCATCATCTGTTTTCGGCGAGGTTGCTCGTGATTGTTAGTCCATTAAATGCACCAAAAAGGTCTGCCAAGCGGTTACGCAACGCACTGGTGACGGGCTCTGCGCTCTTTTGCTTGCTCGGTGCGGGTCAACTGTGGGCCTTCAGTCTGGATGACGTAGCGGTTCAGGCTAAAGCCCTGGCCGAACAGAAATACCAAGCGCCGCGCAGCAATCTGCCAAACGAATTCCGTGACATGAAATTCGCGGACTATCAAAAGATTCAGTTCAAGCGCGAGAAATCCCAGTGGGCGGGCGACAAGACCCCGTTCAAGCTGTCCTTCTATCACCAGGGCATGCATTTCGACACGCCGGTGAAAATCAACGAAGTGACCGCCGACAAGGTTGAAGAGATCAAGTACGACCCGAGTCGTTTTGATTTCGGCGACGTCAAATTCGACCCTAAAGCCACCGAGAACCTCGGCTGGGCCGGTTTCCGCGTGTTGTACCCGATCAACAAGGCCGACAAACAAGACGAAATCATGACCATGCTGGGCGCGAGCTACTTCCGCGTGATCGGCAAAGGTCAGACTTACGGCTTGTCGGCACGTGGCATGGCGATTGATACCGCGCTGCCATCGGGCGAAGAGTTCCCGCGCTTTACCGAGTTCTGGGTTGAACGCCCAAAACCCAACGACAAACACCTGGTGATCTTTGCCTTGCTGGATTCGCCACGGGCGACCGGTGCTTACCGCTTCATCCTGCGCCCTGGCGTAGACACAGTGGTAGACGTGAAGGCACAAATGTACCTGCGTGACAAAGTGGGCAAGCTGGGCATCGCTCCGCTGACCAGCATGTACCTGTTCGGTGCGAACCAGCCGTCCAAAGTCCTCAACTACCGCCACGAGCTGCACGACTCGTCGGGCCTGGCGATCCATGCCGGCAACGGTGAGTGGATCTGGCGTCCGCTGAACAACCCGAAACACCTGTCGGTGAGCAACTTCGCCGTTGAAAACCCGCGCGGCTTTGGTTTGCTGCAACGTGGCCGTGACTTCAGCCAGTTTGAAGACCTCGACGACCGCTACGACAAGCGTCCAAGCGCCTGGATCGAGCCACAAGGTGACTGGGGCAAGGGCTCCGTTGACCTGGTAGAAATCCCGACAGCTGACGAAACCAACGACAACATCGTTGCGTTCTGGAGCCCGGGTACTCTGCCAGAGCCAGGCAAGCCATTTGATTACGCTTACCGCCTGCACTGGACCCTGGACGAAGCAGCACTGCACCCGGCTGACAGCGCCTGGGTTAAACAAACCATGCGTTCGACCGGTGACGTCAAGCAATCCAACCTGATCCGTCAGCCTGACGGCAGCGTGGCTTACCTGGTGGACTTCGAAGGCCCGGCTCTGGCCAAACTGCCTGCTGATGCGCCTGTGCGCAGCCAGGTGAGTGTGGGTGACAACGCCGATCTGGTTGAAAACAACCTGCGTTACAACCCTGAAACCAAAGGCTGGCGCTTGACCCTGCGCTTGAAAGTCAAAGACCCGAGCAAGTCCACGGAACTGCGTGCGGCACTGGTCCAGGACGTTGAGCAAGCCCCGGCAACCGTGGCCAAGGCTGAGAAAGTGGCGGCCAAGGTGCACGAGAAGAAAGAGCCAAAAGAAGCAAAAGCCAAGGACGCCAAGGATGCCAAGGGCACCCCGGCGCCTGCCGCCGAAGCTGCCCCTGCCACCCCAGAGCCGGTGAAGACTGAAAAAGTACTGACCGAGACCTGGAGCTATCAGTTGCCAGCCGATGAGTAATGCTCACTCTCAGCCAGTCTCGCTTGGCGAGTATCTGGCCCATCTGCCACTGAACGATGAGCAGCGCGCCGAACTGGCGAGCTGCACCTCGTTCGCCGAGTTGCATGAACGCCTGTCGGCGCGCGCGGACATCGACACCGCCGAGGCCGCCCAGGCTTCGGTGGCTTCGCGTCTGAACCTGAGCACGGCTCAAGAGCTTGAGGACGCAGAAATGCTCGCCCTCGACGCCAGTGGCCGGGTGATGCTCAAGGCCACGCCGCCGATTCGTCGTACCAAGGTGGTCCCGGAGCCATGGCGCACCAATATTCTGGTGCGTGGCTGGCGCCGCATGACCGGGCGCAGCAACCCTGCGTTGCCGAAAAAAGACGAAAATGTGCTGCCCAAGGCCCGCTGGCGTACGGTGGGTTCGATCCGCCGTTACATCCTGCTGGTGCTGATGCTGGGTCAAACCATCGTCGCGGGCTGGTACATGAAAGGCATCATGCCGTACCAGGGCTGGTCATTTGTTGACCTGGAAGAGGTGCTGCACCAGCCGTTGCTGCAAACCGCACAACAAGTGCTGCCGTACGCCTTGCAGACCAGCATCCTGATCCTCTTCGGGATTTTGTTTTGCTGGGTGTCTGCGGGCTTCTGGACCGCCTTGATGGGCTTCCTTGAACTGCTGACCGGGCATGACAAGTACCGCATTTCCGGCGCCAGTGCTGGCGATGAGCCGATCCCTGAGCAAGCGCGTACAGCGCTGGTGATGCCGATTTGTAACGAAGACGTCACCCGTGTGTTCGCGGGCTTGCGGGCAACGTTTGAATCGGTGGCTGCCACAGGTGATCTGGACCGCTTTGACTTCTTTGTCCTGAGCGACAGTAACGACCCCGATATTTGTGTCGCAGAACAACAGGCCTGGCTGGATGTGTGCCGCGAGACAGAAGGCTTCGGGCGGATTTTCTATCGCCGTCGTCGCCGTCGTGTGAAGCGTAAAAGCGGCAACCTCGACGACTTCTGCCGTCGTTGGGGCGGTGATTACAAGTACATGGTGGTGCTCGACGCCGACAGCGTCATGAGCGGCGAATGCCTGACCAGCCTGGTGCGCCTGATGGAAGCCACGCCAGACGCAGGCATTATCCAGACCGCGCCACGGGCGTCGGGCATGGACACCCTGTATGCACGCATGCAGCAGTTTGCAACGCGCGTATACGGCCCGCTGTTCACCGCCGGTTTGCACTTCTGGCAGTTGGGTGAATCCCACTACTGGGGCCACAACGCGATCATCCGCATGAAGCCGTTTATCGAGCACTGTGCCCTGGCGCCGTTGCCGGGCAAGGGCGCGTTTGCGGGGGCGATTTTGTCCCACGACTTCGTTGAAGCCGCGCTGATGCGCCGTGCCGGTTGGGGCGTGTGGATCGCTTATGACTTGCCGGGCAGCTACGAAGAACTGCCGCCTAACTTGCTGGACGAACTCAAGCGTGACCGCCGCTGGTGCCACGGTAACTTGATGAACTTCCGCCTGTTCCTGGTCAAAGGCATGCACCCGGTGCACCGTGCGGTGTTCCTGACCGGCGTGATGTCCTACTTGTCGGCACCGTTGTGGTTCTTCTTCCTGCTGCTGTCGACGGCCTTGCTGGCGGTCAACACGCTGATGGAACCGCAGTACTTCATGGAGCCGCGCCAGCTGTATCCGTTGTGGCCACAATGGCACCCGGAAAAGGCAGTCGCGCTGTTCTCGACCACCATCGTGCTGCTGTTCCTGCCCAAACTGCTGAGCATCATCCTGATCTGGGCCAAGGGCGCCAAAGAGTTCGGCGGCAAGTTCAAGGTCACCGTGTCGATGCTGCTCGAAATGCTCTTTTCGATGCTGCTGGCGCCGGTGCGCATGATCTTCCACACCCGTTTTGTTCTGGCTGCCTTCCTGGGCTGGGCCGCGACCTGGAACTCGCCACAACGTGACGACGATTCCACGCCGTGGAGCGAAGCGGTACGCCGTCATGGCCCGCAAACCCTATTGGGTGCTGCGTGGGCCTGCGTGGTGTTGTGGCTGAACCCGAGCTTCCTGTGGTGGCTGGTGCCGATTGTCGGCTCGCTGATGCTGTCGATTCCGGTGTCGGTGCTTTCCAGCCGGGTTAAGCCGGGCCTCAAGTCGCGTGACGAAAAGCTGTTCCTGATTCCTGAGGAATACGCGCCGCCGCGTGAGTTGTCGGCGACCGAGGAGTACACCCACGAGAACCGCTACCACGCGCTTCACGATGGCTTTGTACGGGCCGTGGTGGACCCGCAGCAAAATGCCCTGGCGTGCGCCTTGGCGACCTCGCGTCACCGTGAAGCCGAGCCGATCGAATGGCTGCGCGCCGAGCGCGTGCGTCATGCGATCAAGGTCGGCCCGAACGGTTTGAACAACAACGAGCGTATGGCGTTGTTGAGCGACCCGGTGGCGTTGGCCCGTCTGCACGCGTTGGTGTGGACTGACGGCCACGAGGACTGGCTCAAAGCCTGGCGTGATTCGGTGGCCGCCGATAACCACGCACCGTTGCTGGCGTTGCAGCCAGCGGCGTGATCCCAATCTCGCTCGCACCTCTACAGGGGGCGAGCGAGAAACGGTTTTTCGTAGCAGTTGCCGAAGGCTACGTCCGGCGGCAAAGCCGTCGTAAAACCCTACACTGCGCCGAACCTGATAAATCCCGCACTTAGCTTTTACGATCGCTTCGCAATCGAACGCAGCCTCGCAAAGCTCGGCAGCTGCTACGAAATGAGCCTCAGCATTCCCCCGCCTGTCGTGCTTTTAACGCGCAAAACTCGTCTCAAAACCTTCTGTGAGTTAGCATCCGTCCCCGAATGGGTGAGTGCCCGGCTTTGTTGGCTTTATCAAGCAAGCCCGCCGCAGGCCAACACCTTTATTGAGTCGGTTGAGGGGAGGTTGATGATGAAGAAGTTTCTGACGAAGCTGCTGTGCGGCGCCACTGCATTACTGGCAGTCAGCGCAGCCCATGCAGGCTCCATTGACGACGCGGTCAAACGCGGCACGCTGAAAGTCGGTATGGACCCAACGTACATGCCGTTTGAAATGACCAACAAGCGCGGTCAGATCATTGGTTTTGAAGTTGACCTGCTCAAAGCCATGGCCAAGTCCATGGGCGTCAAGCTGGAACTGGTGTCCACGGCCTACGACGGTATCATCCCGGCCCTCATGACCAACAAGTTCGACATGATCGGCAGCGGCATGACCCTGACCCAAGAGCGCAACCTGCGCCTGAACTTCAGCGAACCCTTCATTGTTGTGGGCCAAACTCTGCTGATCCGCAAGGAGCTGGCAGACAAGGTCAAGTCCTACAAAGACCTCAACGATCCACAGTACCGCCTGACCTCCAAAATCGGCACCACGGGTGAAATCGTCGCGCGCAAGCTGATGTCCAAAGCCCAGTACCACGGCTACGACAACGAGCCAGAAGCGGTGCTGGACGTGGTTAACGGCAAGGCAGACGCGTTTATCTACGACGCGCCTTACAACGTTGTAGCGGTCAACAAGTTCGGCAACGGCAAGCTGGAGTTCCTCGACAAGCCGTTCACCTACGAACCGTTGGCGTTTGGTCTGAAGAAAGGCGACTACGACAGCATCAACTACATCAATAACTTCCTGCACCAGATCCACGAAGACGGCACCTACGATCGCATCCATGACAAGTGGTTCAAAGACACCGCTTGGCTCAAAGACATGGAATAAGGCTGTTAAACCATTCGTCAACTTGCTCGCGCCTGCACACCACCTGTAGGCGCGGGCTTGCTCGCGATGGCGGCCTCCCTAGCGACACAAAACGTGGAACCTGAAAGTGATCAAACAAAAGAAAGCCCAGTGGCCCTGGCACGTCTTGACCGTGCTGATCCTCATCGGTCTGGCGGGGGCGCTGTATTACGCCACCTCGCTGATGTCCTACGAGTGGCGCTGGAACCGAGTCCCGCAGTACTTCGCCTATCAGGCCGAAGAAGCTCAGCGGGCCGCTGAAACCTCCACCGTGATTGAAGTGATACACAACGGCGGCAAAGCCGAAGTTGTACTGCGCGGCGACGATGGCGCTGAACAGCGTGTGACCGTTGCTGACAACAGCCTGCAATTGGCTGAGGGCGACGATGTCGCTGAAGGCGATGTGATCGGTGTGAACCGACATTGGGCTGCCGGGCCGCTGCTGCTGGGCCTGTGGACCACCGTTTGGCTGTCGCTGGTGTCTGGCGTGCTGGGTTTGCTGATCGGGCTGGCCACGGGCCTGTGCCGGCTGTCAAACAACCCGACTCTGCGTGACCTGTCGACGTTGTACGTCGAGCTGGTACGCGGTACGCCGTTGCTGGTGCAGATTTTTATCTTCTACTTCTTTATTGGCACCGTGCTGAACCTGTCCCGCGAATTTGCCGGCATTGCCGCGCTGTCGCTGTTCACGGGCGCGTACGTGGCCGAAATCATCCGCGCGGGCGTCCAGTCCATCGCCCGTGGGCAAAACGAAGCGGCACGCTCGCTGGGCCTCAACGCCAGCCAGTCGATGCGCTACGTGGTCCTGCCGCAAGCGTTCAAACGGGTGCTGCCACCGCTGGCCGGGCAATTTATCAGCCTGGTCAAAGACACCTCGCTGGTGTCGGTGATTGCGATTACCGAGCTGCTCAAAAGTGGTCGTGAAGTCATCACCACCTCGTTCTCGCCGTTTGAAATCCTGTTCTGCGTGGCGGGCCTGTACTTGTTGATCAACCTGCCGCTGTCGCACTTCGCCAGCCGGCTTGAGCGGAGGCTCGCGCAAAGTGATTGAAGTTCGCGAACTGGTAAAAGTCTTCGACACCCGCGGGCACATCGTACGCGCGGTCGACAACGTCACCACCAAGGTCGACAAGGGCGAAGTGCTGGTGGTGATCGGCCCGTCCGGCTCCGGCAAATCGACCTTTCTGCGCTGCCTCAATGGCCTGGAGGAGTTCGATTCGGGCTCCGTCAGCATTGATGGCGTTGATTTGGCCGACCCGAAAACCGACGTCAACGCCTACCGGCGTGAAGTCGGCATGGTGTTCCAGCATTTCAACCTGTTCCCGCACATGACCGTGCTCGAAAACCTCTGCTTGGCGCAGAAAGTCGTGCGCAAGCGCGGCAAGGCCGAACGTGAAGCCAAGGCCCGTGCGCTGCTGGAGAAAGTCGGGATCGGGCAGAAGGCCAACGAGTTTCCGTCACGCCTGTCGGGCGGCCAGCAACAGCGTGTGGCCATTGCCCGTGCGCTGGCGATGGAGCCCAAGGTCATGTTGTTTGACGAGCCCACCTCGGCACTCGACCCGGAGATGGTCGGCGAAGTGCTCGACGTGATGAAGACCCTGGCCCTGGAAGGCATGACCATGGTCTGCGTGACCCACGAAATGGGCTTCGCCCGTGAAGTGGCGAACCGCGTGCTGTTCTTCGATCACGGCAAACTGCTGGAAGACTCCGCCCCGGAAGACTTCTTCAACTCGCCAAAAGACCTGCGCGCCCAAGCGTTCTTGCGCCAAGTCTTGTAACGCCAAACCCCCGTAGGAGCGAGCTTGCCTCGCGATCTTTTAAACAATCAAAAGATCGCGAGACAAGCTCGCTCCTACCGGTTTAGACCCTGAATCGCCCCACCAACGTCTGCAGATGCGTGCCCAGGCGCGCCAGCTCAATGCTTGACGCGGCGGTTTCTTCGCTGGCGGCGGCTGTTTGATCCGACACATCACGCACATTCAGCACGCTGCGGTTGATCTCTTCCGCCACGGCACTTTGCTGCTCGGCGGCAGCTGCAATTTGCTGGTTCATGCCCTGAATAGCAGACACGGTACGGGTGATGTTGCCCAGCGACTGGCCCGCAGTACGGGTCAGTTCGACGCTGTTGTCGGTGAGGGTACGGCTGCTGTCCAGGCGACTTGAGACCTGCTGTGTGCTGCTTTGCAGGCCGGCAATCAGTTCTTCGATTTCCTCGGTTGATTGCTGCGTGCGTTGCGCCAGGCTGCGCACCTCGTCTGCCACCACCGCAAAACCGCGCCCGGCTTCACCGGCCCGTGCCGCCTCAATGGCCGCGTTCAGGGCCAGCAGGTTGGTTTGCTGGGCCACCGACTTGATCACGTCCAGCACACTGCCGATCTTGTCGCTTTCGCGCTTGAGGTGATCCATGGCCTCGGTGGAGTGCGCAACCTCGACGGCGAGCTTCTCGATCTGGGCAATGGCTTGTGCAACCACCGTGTCGCCTTCGTGGGCCTGCTGGTCGGCAGCACCGGCGGCTTCGCTGGCTTCTTCGGCATTACGCGCCACTTCTTGCACCGTCGCGGCCATTTCGTTCATGGCGGTGGCCACCTGGTCGGTTTCGACCTTCTGGCTGTTAACCCCGGCGCTGGTTTGCTCGGTGACCGCAGACAGCTCTTCCGCGGCGCTGGCAATCTGGGTGACACCATCGCGAATCCCGCCAATCAGCTCACGCAGGCCTACGGTCATGTTCTGGATGGACTTCTGCAATTGCCCCAGCTCATCACGGCGCTCAGTTTTAGTGTCATGGGACAGGTCACCGGCGGCGATGTACTCAACGGACTTGAGCGTGCGTTGTAGCGGCACCACGATCTGACGGGTGATGATCCAGGCCGCAATGATCCCGATCACCAACGCCAGCACGGCACAACTGACCAGCAGCGTTCTGGCCTGCTGGCTGTCTCTGTCACGCTTGGCGGTTTGCAGTGCCGAGAGCTTTTGGCTCAGGTCGATCAGGTTATTGCCTTGCAGGTGCATGCGCTCCAGCGCCTGATCGGTATTTTTACCTTGCGCCAGGTCATCGAAGGCCCGTTTGTACTCGGCGGCGGCACTGATCTGCTGATCGACCAGCGCCAGGTCTTCAGGCATGGTCAGCTGTTTACGCGACGAAACCAGAATAGTGTCCAGCTCGCGCAAGCGCTCATCCACCTGGTGCTGGGCATCGGCCTGGTGAGTGAGTTGATAATCGAGCCGCGCAATGCGCAGGTCTTTGGTCAGTCCGATGATCCTGGAGATGCTGGCCAGTTTGTCGCCCCGTTCAATCACCGACGCCAGGCCATTCCAGCCGGCGGCGGCGATCAACACGGTCAGAACCAGCACCAGGCCGAAACCCAGGCTGAGTTTACGATTGACGCTCATATTGCCGAGTAGGTGGGCTAATCGACGGTACATGGTGCTGCTCCTTTAAGGACCTGGATCGAGAGACGCAAAGTTGTCCGTTGCTTTGCGGTGCTCGTGACTTCACAGCGCATCGGCGTACCGGTAGATAACTGTAGGACGGCTGTCGAATATGTGATCCAGGTCGCAAGAAGTGGCCTATTGCCATGTGTGACTTGAGTCAATAGACGGTCAGACGGTATTCCAAGAATGCTCAACACAAAGGGAGGCAGGTGAGGCAACAGATTGAGTGTTGGTTTTAGGGGCTTGTTAGCTGTCCAGCTAATGATAGGCTTAGGTCAAATGTTTAGCAGACTGTTCAGCTTTAGCTGAGCAGCTAATGATGCATTTAGGGCTAAGAATATGAGCAAAAACCCACATCGTTCAGGTGTCGAATTCGAAAGGCAGGTATTGGAAGAGCTCACTGCGACGTTGGCGGAGGCGTTTGGTTCGGATGCCTCGGTGCACGATTTGGCAGGCCAGTTATTTTCTTCACCCGATTATCCCGAGCCTGACGGGTTGATAGAAATTACGACGCCCGGCAAAACTCTGATGATCTGCGTTGGGGTCAAAAAAGAGGTCTACCCGCGGGACATCAGAGACGCAGTGTGGAAGCTCAATAACTACCTGCGCTTTCAAGACCATCGCCAAGAAACCATCGGGATGCTTGCGGCAGGTTCACTTAGCCCTGGTGCGAAGGATGAGCTCAAGGCTCACAATATTGCTTACTTTGAGCCAGGCGGTAGCCTCTATCTGAAGCACGAACGTTGGCTAATCAACATCGTCAGGCCTACCAAGCGCTCCAAGAAACCCACCCACGGCGTAGACCTTTTTACAGATGCCCGTGAAAGCGTGATTCATGCGCTTTTGATGCATAGCAATGAATGGCTTACCGGGATTAAATTGGCCGAGCAGGCGAAGACCTCCTCGTACACCTGCTCACTGGTTTTGCAGGAACTGACGATGCGTGAGTGGGTGGAGTCTACTGGCGCAGGGCCTGGCAAGCGCAGAGCGCTTACCCGGCCCGAGAAGCTCCTGGATACCTGGGCTGAGCACTGGCAGGCGCGCAAGGAGCAACAGACGAAGTGGTACACCTTTGTCGAAAACCCCAACCAGATGCTGGCTCATCTGGCGGATCGGATAGATCGCCATAGCGTTGACTTCCCATGGGCATTCACAGGAACCGCCGCTGCCAATGCCGTCGCACCCTTGCTGACAAACACTGATGGTGCAGAAATTATTGTGCCCAAAGGTTATGCGCGCAAGATGGCTGACGTGCTTGGCTTGAGTCCTGTCAGCAAGGGGGCGAATGTCACGCTCATCGAGCGCGAGGAAGCGAGCTTGCTGTATCGATACCGGCATCCCGATCATCCTGCTTTCTTCGCAAGTGGATACATCCTGTACTTGGATCTGCTGAATGGTCGCGGGCGCAATAAAGAATTGGCTGACCACCTCAGGGCGCGCTTGGAGTCTTTATGGGAAAAGAATTGAAGCCGCGCACAGCAGCCGGGTATAGCACCGAAATTACTCTGGCCTGTGAGAGAACACTGCTTACGCTGCTCAGCGCATTTGGGAACCTGAAAGATACCCTGAGACTGGTCGGAGGCCTGGTTCCTCGCTACCTCACTCCTGAGACCCCTCCAGATATTCCGATGCACACTGGTACTTCTGACGTCGATATTGTGATCAATCTGGAAGTCCTTGCGATTGGCGATGAGTATGCCTGCCTCGCCGATCAGCTAAAGGCACGGGGGTTTAGCCGTTTGGTCAAGGATGGAAAACCCTCCTCTTGGCAATGGCGTCGACAGATCGATGAGCATGTCGAGGTGGTGGTTGAGTTGCTCAGGGATGCAGGCGATCAACAGCCGGGAAGGGCGATAAGTGTCAGTGGGGAGCAGGTCTCAGCGCTCACCATCAAGCATGCCGGAATCGTCCATGATTGGTATCAAGAGAAAGAAATCAGCGCCCAACTTTTGGATGGCGCAGGGTTGTCGGTAGACGTTGTGCGGTATGCAGATGTACCAGCGTTTGTGATCTTGAAGGCTCTGGCTCTGGACCATCGTCAGGAAAGAAAAGATGCCTCAGACCTCATCCATGTGATCAAGTATTCAGGCTCAATAGCGCAGGTAGCCGCTCTATTTGTCGAGCGTATCCGTTCCGGGCAACACCCGGAGGCGATGAATGAAGGGCTAGCGGCATTAGCAAGACGTTTTGGCGATGACCATCACGGAGCAGGGTTTGAGAAAGTGGGGGCTGTTGCCTACGCACGTTTTTATGGCGATGACGATGACGATGAATTAGTGGGCCGGCAGCGTTATGCCGCAGGATTGATTCAAAGCATGCTGGCGGAAATTGATGCTCAGTTGGCGAAAGCCTGCTGAGCCAGAACCCCAAAGGCCCCTCGGGAGGGCCTGTTCAAGATCAAAAGATCGCGAGACAAGCTCGCTCCTACGAGAGGCGGTGGGCTTAGAACAGCCGGGCGAGGAGGGCGGTGACGGCGGTTTCTACCCGCAGGATGCGGGCGCCAAGTTGTACCGGTTGCAACCCGGCGTTGACCAGCAGGTCGATCTCGTAAGGAATCCAGCCACCTTCCGGGCCGATGGCCAGGGTGACGGCTTCGCTCAGGCCGCGTGGGCAATCGGGGTAGTTGCCGGGGTGGCCGACCAGGCCCAAGGTGCCGTCGGCCATGGCCGGCAGGCGGTCTTCGACAAACGGTTTGAAGCGCTTTTCGATGATGATTTCGGGCAGCACGCTGTCGCGGGACTGTTCAAGGCCCAAGATCAACTGTTCGCGTATGGCCTCGGGCTCCAGAAACGGGGTTTGCCAGAAGCTCTTTTCAACCCGGTAACTGTTGACCAGCACGACCTTGGGCACGCCCATGGACGCCACCGTCTGAAGTACCCGACGCAACATTTTCGGGCGCGGCAGGGCCAGCAGCAGGGTCAGCGGGAGTTTTTGCGGCGGGGGCTGATCGAGGCTGAGGATCACCAGCTCGGCCTCTTTGGCTTCAAGACGCACCAGCTCAGCGCTGCCCATCAAACCGCCAATCCGCCCCACGCGCAGGGTGTCGCCCACCGCTGCCCGGTGCACGTCCTGCATGTGGGTCAGGCGCCGGTCGCGCAGGATCACGCGGTCGGCAGCAATGAAGTCAGCCTCTTCGAGGAGCAGCAGGTTCACGGCTGCGGTGCTGGCGGTTGGGCGTTGCTGTCACTGTCAGCCGGCTCTTCTTCGTCGCCGCGCTTGTTTTTGCTGATCAGGCTGCCAAACAGAATGCCTATCTCAAACAGCATCCACATCGGCACGGCCAGTAGCGTCTGCGAAAAGATGTCTGGCGGGGTCAGGATCATGCCGACCACGAAGCAGCCGATGATCACGTACGGACGGATCTTGCGCAGGTATTTGACGTCGACGATGCCGATCCAGACCAGCAGTACCACAGCCACCGGAATTTCAAAGGCCACGCCAAAGGCAAAAAACAGGGTCATGACGAAATCAAGGTAACTGCTGATGTCGGTCATCATGGCCACGCCTTCAGGGGTCGCGGCAGCAAAGAACTTGAACACCAGCGGGAAGACCAGGAAGTAGGCAAACGCCATACCGGCATAGAACAAAAAGATGCTGGAGATCAGCAGCGGTACGGCAATGCGCTTTTCATGCTTGTACAGGCCCGGCGCAATAAAGCCCCAGATCTGGTGCAGGATCACCGGAATGGCAATAAACAGCGAGACCATCATGGTCAGCTTGAGCGGCGTGAGGAACGGCGAGGCCACGTCGGTGGCGATCATCGTGGCGCCCACCGGCAGGTATTCACGCAGCGGCGTGGAGACCAGGGTGTAGATCTGCTGCGTAAAGGCAAACAAGGCGATGAAGATCAGAAAGACCGCCGCAATACAGCGCAACAAACGGGTACGCAGCTCGGTCAGGTGCGAGACCAGCGGCATTGGCTGGTCGTGTTCGGGCTGCTCGTTTTTGGAGGAGTCGCTCATGCGCTTAGGGGGCTCGCGGTGGCAGGGTTGGGTCGTGTGGCGCAGGCGCGTGAGGCGCTGGCCCGGCCTCGGTCTCGCTCAGGCTGGTCGGTGCCGGGCTGGCAGGCTCCGGGTGAGCCAGCGGGGCCACAGGCGCGACTTCGGGGGCTGCCACGGGCTCTGTGGGCGCCACGGGCGGCACCGTCGGCTGGAGCGGGGCCAAGATCTTCTTGGCTTCCTCTTCCATCGACAAGATGTGTTCGTTGTGCAACTGGCGACGAATCTCGTCAGCGCCGATTTCACGTTCAACTTCCTGTTTGATCGCATTGAAACTGCGTTTCAAGCGTCCGATCCACAGGCCGGCGGTGCGTGCAGCACCCGGCAGGCGCTCGGGGCCCAGCACCACGAGGGCAACCAGGCCGACAAGCAGCAGTTCACTGAAGCTGATACCGAACATGGGTTTTGGCTCACACGTCTTTGCGGGTCGGCTCTTCGACTTTTTGCGCCTGCACGTCGATGGTGTGCGGCTCATTCAGGGTCGAAGTGGTGTGCGGTGTCGGTGCGGCAGTTGGCTGCGCAGGAGGAACCACGGGTTCAGCAGGCTTTTCGTCGTCGTTCATGGCTTTGCGAAAGCCTTTGATCGACTCGCCCACGTCGGTGCCCAGATTTTTCAGTTTTTTGGTGCCGAAGACCAGGACCACGACTACCAGAATGACGATCCAGTGTTTCCAGTCAAAAATGCCCATGCTGTGCTCCTTGAAAAAAGGGTTTAGGCGGAAGGCCGGGAGGCTTTTTCCACGTGTCCGGAAGTGCCGATGCGGCGCTCCAGTTCATCCAGTACCGCCTGAGGATGCTGGCCCAGCTGGGCAAGCATGATCATGCTGTGGAACCATAAATCAGCCGTTTCGTAGATAACATCGCTGCAGTCACCGCTGATGGCAGCATCTTTGGCGGCAATGATGGTTTCGACCGACTCTTCGCCGACTTTCTCCAGGATCTTGTTCAGGCCCTTGTGGTACAGGCTGGCGACATAGGAGCTGTCTGGCGTGGCGCCTTTACGTGCTTCGAGCACCTGAGCGACGCGGTTCAGGGTGTCAGTCATGGGAGTGGCCTGCGTGATAAATGGCGTTCGGGTCTTTAAGCACCGGATCAACGGTCTTCCATTCGGCATTTTCATAAACGCGATAGAAGCAGCTTTGACGGCCGGTATGGCAAGCGATGTCGCCGATTTGCTCAACCATCAGGATGATCACATCAGCGTCGCAGTCCAGGCGCATTTCATGCAGTTTTTGCACGTGGCCTGATTCTTCACCTTTGCGCCACAGTTTGCCACGCGAGCGTGACCAGTAGATGGCACGGTTTTCTGCCGCGGTCAGGCTCAGGGCCTCGCGGTTCATCCAGGCCATCATCAGCACACGTCCGGTTTTATGGTCTTGGGCAATTGCCGGCACCAGGCCATCGTTGTCCCATTTGATCTCGTCCAGCCAGTCTTTCATGTTTGACTCCGCACTCGCGATGCCCACAGTTTGCCAGCCTCTCTCAAGAGTGACCAGAATTCCTACGATCGGCGCACGATCAGGTAAAGGCCCACCACCAGCAGGATACCCGCCGGCCAGTAACCGATGCTGCCCAAGGGGCCGACAGTTGCCAGCAAGGCACCCGCAACCACATGCCCGGCGCCCAGCAGGCGCAAGAACCAGCCGTCACGGGGCTCACGCACCGCCAGCGGCTGGTTTTTGGCGTGAGGTTGAGACATGCGTTCCAGCAGGTCGCGGGTCATGCCCGCCAGATGCGGGATCTGCTCGACCTGGCTGTGCAGGTTGCGCAGCAGGGTTTTGGGGCTGACGCGCTCGCGCATCCAGCGTTCAAGGAACGGCTGCGCGGTGCTCCACAGGTCAAGGTCGGGGTACAGCTGGCGGCCCAAGCCTTCGATGTTGAGCAGGGTTTTTTGTAACAAAACCAACTGCGGCTGGACTTCCATGTTGAAGCGCCGAGCGGTCTGGAACAGGCGCATCAGCACCTGACCAAAGGAAATCTCTTTGAGCGGCTTCTCGAAAATCGGCTCGCACACGGTGCGGATCGCCGCCTCAAACTCGTTGAGCTTGGTGTTCGCCGGGACCCAGCCCGAGTCGATGTGCAGTTGGGCCACACGCCGGTAATCACGCTTGAAGAAGGCAAACAGGTTGCGCGCCAGGTAGTCCTGGTCTTCGGGGGTCAGGCTGCCGACGATGCCGCAGTCGATGGCGATGTATTGCGGGCTCCACGGGCTGACCGTGCTGACAAAAATGTTGCCGGGGTGCATGTCGGCATGGAAAAAACTGTCACGAAACACTTGGGTGAAGAAGATCTCGACCCCGCGCTCGGCCAGCAGCTTCATGTCGGTGCGCTGGTCGGCCAAGGCCGCCAGATCGGTGACTTGCAGCCCGTAGATGCGCTCCATGACCAGCACTTTGGGGCGGCACCAGTCCCAGTAAATCTGTGGCACGTAAAGCAGCGGCGAACCTTCGAAGTTGCGCTTGAGCTGGCTGGCGTTGGCCGCCTCGCGCAGCAGGTCGAGTTCGTCGTAGATGGTTTTTTCGTAATCGCTGACCACGTCTACCGGGTGCAGCAGGCGCGCGTCGGCGCTCAAGCGCTCGGCGGTCTTGGCCAGAATAAACAGCCAGGCCAGGTCAGAACCGATGATCGGCTTTAGGCCCGGGCGGACGACTTTGACCACAACCTCTTCGCCGGTCTTGAGTTTGGCGGCGTGCACCTGAGCCACCGAGGCCGAGGCCAGCGGCTCAATGTCAAAACGGCTAAAGACTTCGCTGATTTTGGCGCCGAGCTGTTCTTCGATCAGCTTGACCGCCAGTTCCGGGTCGAAAGGCGGAACCCGGTCTTGCAGCAGCATCAACTCATCGGCGATGTCCGGGGGGAGCAGGTCGCGACGGGTCGACAGAATTTGCCCGAACTTGATGAAGATCGGTCCCAAGTCCTGCAAAGCCAAGCGCAGGGCTGCGCCTCGGCTCAGCTCCAGCTTTTTACGCGGGAACCAGCGCCACGGCAGGGCATAGCGCAGCGACAACAGCCACCACGGCAAGGGCAGGGCAAACAGCAGGTCATCCAGGCGGTAGCGAATGACGACGCGCTGGATGCGAAACAAACGGCGTATGGCAAGCAGCTTCATGCGTGATCGCTGGGCTTGAGGGATCGGCTGAGGCGCTCAAAGCGTGCCTCCAGGCGGTCCAGGTCGAGTTTAAGTCGGTCGATTTGCTCAAAGCGCGCTTGCGCTTCACGTTCGCCGACCAAGGTGCGGGCTTCTTCGCTCAGGTATTCGGCCAGGTTCTGATTGAGGCTGGCGAAACCTTGCTGGTACCAGTTGGCGCGGCTGCGCAGGTGGCCGCCGATCAACGCCGTAGGCACAGGGCCGAGCCAGCGTGAGAGTTCGTACTCCCAGTCCAGCTCAAGGTCTTGCAGCACGGCGGCCAGCGCCATCAGCGCGGCGCTGTCGCCTTCGAGGTCGACCTGCGGGCTGTGCAACACCGCGCTTTTGTCTTTGCTCAAGGCCAGGCGCAGCAGGGTCGACGTCGGGGCACGCAAGGTGCAGTCGGCGTCGGCGGCCCACTCAGCGGCCAGCAGCAGGCCTTCATCGCTGGGCAGGATAAACAGCTGAACCGTCGGGCTGCTGCCGCGCACCGCAATGACCTTACCGGTCAACGGGCGCAAGCGTGCCAAGGCCGTGCTGTCCAGGCGCAATACCCGGTTAACGCCGGTTTCGACGCTGGCGAGAAGGCCGCGCAGCAACATCAGGGCTTGATGCCGCGGTGCAGTGCGACGATACCTGAGGTCATGTTGTGATAGGTCACGCGGTCAAAACCGGCCTCGACCATCATCGACTTCAGCGTCTCCTGGTTCGGGTGCATGCGGATCGATTCAGCCAGGTAGCGGTAGCTGTCGGCATCGTTGAGCACCAGCTTGCCGACCATGGGCATAAAGGCGAACGAGTAAGCGTCGTAGACCTTGGACATCAGCGCATTGGTCGGCTTGGAGAACTCCAGCACCAACAGGCGGCCGCCCGGCTTGAGCACACGCAGCATGGAGCGCAGCGCGTCTTCTTTGTGGGTCACGTTACGCAGGCCAAAGGCAATGGTCACGCAGTCGAAGTGGTTGTCCGGGAACGGCAGCTTTTCGGCGTCGGCCTGAACGAACTCGATATTGCCGGCAACGCCTTTGTCCAGCAGGCGATCACGGCCTACCTTGAGCATCGAGGCGTTGATGTCGGCCAGTACCACGTGGCCGGTCGGGCCGACCAGTTGCGAGAACTTGCGCGCCAGATCGCCCGTACCGCCAGCGATGTCCAGCACCTTGTTGCCAGGGCGTACACCCGACAGCTCGATGGTGAAACGCTTCCACAGACGGTGCATGCCGCCCGACAGAACGTCGTTCATCAGGTCATATTTACCGGCCACGGAGTGGAAAACCTCGGCGACTTTGTCGGCCTTTTGGCTTTCCGGCACGTTCTTGAAGCCGAAGTGAGTGGTGGGTTCGGCATCGCTGCCTTTGCGCTGATCAGTCATATCGCTGTCACCAGAAGAGAATGCTGGCCATTCTAATCCCGGTAGCCGGCTTTGTCTTGGCGAGGGTCAATGTAAGTATAGTGATCGACTTTTTTACGAGGAAAGCAGCAATGGCAAACATCAGTGTTGAGCGCACCCACACCCTGGGTCTTGAGCAGGCACGGGTCAAGGCCCGGGAAGTGGTGGGCAAGCTGCAATCTCAGTACGGGCTAAGCCCTGAGTGGTCCGGCGACAAGGTGACCCTGAAGCGTTCCGGGGTCGAGGCCCAACTGGAAGTGGATGAGCGGCGGGTCAAAGTGGACGTGAAACTGGGCATGTTGATGTCGGCGATGAGCGGCATGATCCAGTCAGAAATTGAACGCTCGCTGGACAAAGCCTTGGCATAAACCTGTTTTAAACCTGCCTTGAAACTAGGCGGATTAAGGTCTAAACCTGTTACAGGTGAACATGTTGTTCACCTTGATGACGCGGCGCTTTGACTCAAAGACGTCGCGACTGAACATTGAGGGGAACACAATGGCTGCAAAGAAACCGGCTGCACCTGCAAAAGAAAGTCACTCATGGACCGGCAAGATAGAAGAGTACTCGCGCAAGATCTGGTTGGCAGGCCTTGGGGTGTACTCAAAGATTGATGCCGATGGCAGCAAGCTGTTTGACAGCCTGGTCAAAGACGGCGAAAAAGCTGAAAAGCTGGCCAAGAGTGCAGGCAACAAGTTTGTCGATGAAGCCAAGGCAACCACCTCATCCGCGCGCTCACGGGTTGAAGATGTGAAAGACCTGGCGCTGGAGAAGTGGAGCGAATTCGAAGAGGCTTTCGATAAACGCCTGAGCAGCGCGATCTCCCGTTTGGGCGTACCGAGCCGCGAAGAAGTCAAAACCTTGCATGCGCAAGTTGATGTGCTGACCAAACACATCGAAAAACTCACCGCCGCCGCCGCAAAGGTCGCCGCTACCAAAGCCACGCCTGCAAGCAAGCCCGCGCCAGCCAAAGCGACAGCCGCCAAGCCAGCCGTTAAGCCTGCCGCGGCCAAACCTGCTGCTGCCAAGCCAGCGGCCGCTAAACCAGCCGCCAAGCCTGCAACGGCTAAACCGGCAGCCAGCGCTGCGGCCAAGCCTGTGACAAAACCAGCCGCAAAACCTGTTACCAAAGCCCCCGCCAAGCCAGCCGCAAAACCGGCAGCCAAGGCAGCGGCCAAACCCGCTGCTAAAAAACCGGCGGCGGTCAAAAAACCAGCCGAAGTGAAGGCCCCGGAGCCAACCACCCCATCCTGAGTTGCCCACATCCAACCTGTAGGAGCGAGCTTGCCTAGCGATCTTTTGATCTTTAAAAAGCTCGCGAGACAAGCTCGCTCCTACAGTTGGCCAGGGTGCTACAGCATCAGCTTTACAACTGACACCGAAGGGTCGCGGGACTTGCCGGCGGCTTTGAGTTCGGCCAGGTAGTCCTGCCACAACTCATCCTGGCGTTTCCCCAGTTGATACAGGTACTCCCAGGTAAACAGCCCGCTGTCATGGCCGTCATCGAAGGTCAGCTTCAGGGCGTACTGGCCTGCGGGTTCGATCTTGAGCAAACCGACATTGATTTTGCCGAATTGCAAAATGGGCTTGCCGTGGCCCTGCACCTCTGCGGACGGCGAATGCACGCGCAGCAGTTCGGCCGGCAGGTGGTACTCCTCGCCAGACGGGTACTTGAGGGTCAGGGTTTTTGAGGCTTTGTGCAGGTTGATGGCGCTGGGGATCATGGTCATAACCTTTTGGTCTTCACACAAACACGAAGCCGCTGTCGCAGGCTGCGACAGCGGCTACAGGTGCCCGGCTTACAAGATGTAGCGCGAGAGGTCTTCGTTCTTGGCCAGTTCGCCCAAGTGGCTGTTCACGTACTCGGCGTCAATACGAATCGGCTCTTCGTTCTGAGCGCTGGCGATGTCACCGGCACTGAACGATACCTCTTCGAGCAGGCGCTCCAGCAGCGTGTGCAGACGACGAGCACCGATGTTTTCGGTTTTTTCGTTAACCTGCCAGGCAATTTCCGCCAGACGCTTGATGCCTTCAGGCTGGAACTCAATGTTCAGACCTTCAGTTTTCAGCAGTTCGCGGTATTGCTCGGTCAGCGAAGCGTGCGGCTCGCTGAGGATGCGTTCGAAGTCTTCCGGGGTCAGCGCCTTGAGTTCGACACGGATCGGCAGACGGCCTTGCAGCTCAGGCACCAGATCGCTTGGCTTGCTCAGGTGGAACGCACCGGAGGCGATAAACAGGATGTGGTCAGTTTTAACCATGCCCAGCTTGGTGTTGACGGTGCAGCCTTCGATCAGCGGCAGCAGGTCGCGCTGCACGCCTTCACGGGATACATCGGCACCGCCGACGTTGCCGCGTTTGGCAACCTTGTCGATTTCGTCGATGAACACGATGCCGTGCTGTTCAACGGCTTCCAGGGCTTTGGCCTTGAGTTCTTCGTCGTTGACCAGGCGGCTGGCTTCTTCGTCGCGCACCATTTTCAGGGCTTCTTTGACTTTCAGCTTGCGGCTCTTGCGCTTGCCTTTGCCCATGTTGGCAAACAGGCTTTGCAGCTGGTTGGTCATTTCTTCCATGCCAGGCGGCGCGGAAATATCGACACCGGCCACGTCGGCCACTTCGATTTCAATTTCCTTGTCGTCCAGCTGGCCTTCACGCAGGCGCTTGCGGAACAGCTGACGGGTGTTGGAGTCCTGCGGTGTCGCCGCCTCTTCGCCAAACGTGCGGGCAGGTGGCAGCAATGCGTCGAGAATGCGCTCTTCAGCGGCATCTTCAGCGCGGTGGCGGACTTTAACGATTTCTTGTTCGCGCAGCAGCTTGATCGCCGCGTCAGCCAGATCACGGATGATCGACTCAACGTCGCGGCCCACATAGCCCACTTCGGTGAATTTGGTGGCTTCAACCTTGATGAACGGTGCGTTGGCCAGTTTGGCCAGACGGCGCGCGATTTCGGTTTTACCGACACCGGTCGGGCCGATCATCAGGATGTTTTTCGGGGTGACTTCAACGCGCAGCTCTTCAGGGAGCTGCATGCGGCGCCAGCGGTTACGCAAGGCGATGGCAACGGCGCGTTTGGCGTCGTCCTGGCCGATGATATGGCGGTTGAGTTCGTGGACGATTTCGCGGGGAGTCATGGACATAATAATTGGCGTTCCTCTAGCTGAAGTCAGGTGCATACACGGGCCAGCGAACTGGCCCGGCAGGGGGCTTACTCAGCGAGGTCCTGCTCCTCAATAGTGATGTTGTGGTTGGTGAACACGCAGATGTCGCCAGCAATCCCGAGAGCGGTCTCGGCGATTTCGCGGGCCGGCAGGTCGGTTTTCATCAGCAGGGCGCGGGCTGCCGCCTGGGCAAAAGCACCGCCAGAACCCATGGCGATCAAGCCGTCTTCGGGCTCAACCACGTCGCCGTTACCGGTGATGATCAAGGACGCGTCTTTGTTGGCGACGGCCAACATGGCTTCCAGGCGGCTCAGCGAGCGGTCGGTACGCCATTCTTTGGCCAACTCGACAGCGGCGCGAACCAGATGGCCCTGATGTTTCTCAAGCTGGCCTTCAAAGCGTTCGAACAGGGTGAATGCATCGGCAGTTGCACCGGCGAAACCGGCGATTACCTGGCCGTGGTACAGGCGACGGACTTTTTTCGCGTTGCCTTTCATCACGGTGTTGCCAAGAGAAACCTGGCCGTCGCCAGCCATAACGACTTTGCCGTGGCGGCGAACTGAAACGATGGTGGTCAAGGGAGAGTCTCCACGCAGCGGGGCGAAAATGCCTGATGGAGATACATATGGGGGTTGTAGCGCGTATTTCAACAGCGGGAGGGGAATGCGGATGAATGGAGTGAGAGATTTGGCGCCGACCTTGTGGGAGCGGGCTTGCTCACGATGATGCCATCGCGAGCAAGCCCGCTCCCACAGGGTTCATGTCCCGGCGAGAGTGCTGGGTGTTAGCGGCGCTGCTGCAACAACAGGTTGTTGAAGCCGCCACCGGCCAGTTGCTTCTGGGCCACGGTCAGTTGTTCGCGGTTGCTGAACGGGCCGACCAGTACCCGGTACCAGGTTTCGTCTTTCACCGTGCCCGACTCTACCGAAGCGGTTTGGCCGAGCAGGATGATCTGAGCGCGTACTTTGTCCGCATCAGCCTGTTTGCGGAACGAGCCCGCCTGCAGGAAGAACTTGGTCGTCGACGGCGCTTCCTTGACCACCGGTGGAGCAGGCGGTGGCGTCAGGCCGTTCAGGGCCGCTTGAGCCCGCACGGTGTCGATTTTTGCCGCTTCAGCCGGTGTCACCGGCGCCAGAGGGGCCGTTGGCTGCGCAGGTGGGGTTTTCTCCGGCACGGCTTCTGGCGGCACGATCACTTCTGACTCGGGCAGCAAGGTATAGAAGTCGTACTTGGGCTTGACCGGCTGAGTCGGGCTCGGCGGCGTCTTGTTGGCTTCAGCCGCTTGCGAGGTTTTTTGCGCCTCTTGTTTGACCCGTTTGACGTCGTCGCCCTTACCCGGCTCGAGCTTCATCAGGAACACAATAAACGCGCCGACGGTGAGGCCGATGGCCAGCCACAACCAGCCCGGAATCGGCTTTTTGGCTGGCGCCTGATACCGGCTGGCGCCTCGCTTGGGTGCAGGTTTTTTCTTGGCGGCCAACTTACATGCGCTCCAGAGTTTCCAGGCCCAGCAATTCCAGGCCTTGCTTGAGGGTCAGGCCGGCCAGGGCTGCCAGGCGCAGACGGCTTTGTTTTTGGGCCTCGTCTTCGGCGTTCAGGATCGGGCAGTTCTCGTAGAAGCTGGAGAACAGACCGGCCACTTCGTACAGGTAGGTGCACAGTGTGTGTGGCGTGCCTTTTTCAGCAACGTTGTTCAGCACTTCACCGAATTGCGCCAGTTTTGCGGCCAATTCCTGCTCTTGTGGCGCCGCCAGGACGATGTGTCCCGGTACTTCGTCGAAACGCTTGCCCAGTTTGCGGAACACGCCCGCCACACGGGTGTAGGCATACAGCAGGTAAGGTGCGGTATTGCCTTCAAAGTTCAACATCAGGTCAAAGTTGAAGCTGTAATCGCTGGCGCGGTGCTTGGACAGGTCCGCGTATTTCACCGCGTCGATGCCGACCACCTTGGCGATGGCGCGCAGTTCTTCTTCGGCCAGCTCAGGGTTCTTCTCTTTCACCAGGGTGTAGGCACGTTCCTGGGCTTCGGTAAGCAGGTCGATCAGTTTTACCGTGCCACCGTCGCGGGTCTTGAAAGGGCGGCCATCAGCGCCGTTCATGGTGCCGAAGCCCATGTGTTCCATTTCCATCGGGTGGGTCACAAAACCGGCTTTGCGTGCCACGGCAAACACTTGCTGGAAGTGCAGGGCCTGACGCTGGTCGACGAAGTACAGGGCGCGGTCGGCCTTCAGTACACCGCTGCGGTAGCGGATGGCTGCCAGGTCGGTGGTGGCGTACAGGTAGCCGCCGTCTGCCTTAACGATAATCACCGGCAACGGCTCGCCTTCGGCGTTTTTGAACTCGTCGAGGAACACGCACTGCGCGCCGTTGCTCTCCACCAGCATGCCTTTGGCTTTGAGATCGTTGACCACGTTGATCAGGTCGTCGTTGTAGGCGCTTTCGCCCATCACGTCGTCCATGGTCAATTTAACGTTCAGCAGTTCGTAGATTTTTTGGCAGTGCGACAGCGAGATGTCTTTGAACTTGCTCCACAGCGCCAGGCAGTCCGGGTCACCGGCTTGCAGCTTGACCACCAGGCTGCGGGCGCGGTCGGCAAATTCAGGGGACTCGTCGAAGCGCTTTTTGGCGGCGCGGTAGAAGTTTTCGAGGTCAGACAGCTCGTCGCTGGTGATCGGGTTTTCTTCCAGGTAGGCCATCAGCATGCCGAACTGGGTGCCCCAGTCGCCCACGTGGTTCTGACGGATCACTTCGTCGCCCAAAAACTCCAGCACCCGTGCCACGCCGTCACCAATGATGGTGGAGCGCAGGTGGCCCACGTGCATTTCCTTGGCCAGGTTAGGCGCGGACATGTCGACAGCGGTGCGCTGGTGCGGGCCGGCTTTGCGCACGCCGAGCTTTGGGTCGGCCAGTGCAGCGTCCAGGCGCGAGGCCAGGGCTTGAGTGTTCTGGAAAAAGTTGAGGAAACCGGGGCCGGCGATTTCGACCTTGCTGATTTGCTCATCGGCTGGCAGCGCGGCAATGATTTTTTCAGCCAGATCGCGTGGCTTAAGGCCTGCAGGTTTGGCCAGCATCATGGCGATGTTGCTGGCGAAGTCGCCGTGGGTTTTGTCACGGGCGTTTTCCACCTGAATCGCTGGCGTCAGGCCTTCAGGCAACACACCTTCTGTGACGAGTTGAGCAAGGGCTTGTTGAATCAGCTGGCGAATGGTGTCTTTCATGGTCTTCTCTTTCGACCGCAAGCGCGGTAGCGCTTCAGTGCGCAGGTGGAAAAACTGGGTATTGTCCGCTAACGGAGCGGCGAGCTGCAAGCCTGTAGGAGCAGCCGGTCAACGCTCGATTGTCTCGCGATCTTTTGATCGTTTAAAAGATCGCGAGACAAGCTCGCTCCTACACGCCTTGCGTCAATACAAATCAACCGGGTCGACATCCAGCGACCAGCGGACTTGCCTGCCGCTGGGCATTTGTTCAAGGATCAGCAGCCAGTGGCTCAGCAGCCGATGCAGCGGCGCGCGGGCGTTGGCTTGTAAGAGTAGTTGAGCGCGGTAGCGTCCGGCCCTGCGTTCCATTGGCGCAGGCACGGGGCCCAGCAGTTCGATGCCGCTCAGGTTCAGCTCGCCCAGCAAGCGCTCGGCTTCGCTGCAGGCTTCATCCAGGAACCCTTCGGCTTGCCCCGGCTTGTGCGCTTCGGCGCGCAGCAGCGCCAGGTGCGCAAAGGGCGGCAAACCCGCAGCCCGGCGTTCACTCAAGGCCTGTTCGGCGAAGGCAAAATAGCCTTGCTCGGTCAGTTGAATCAGTAGCGGGTGGTCGGCCAGGTGGGTCTGGATAATCACCCGGCCCGGTTCTTCAGCCCGGCCCGCACGGCCTGCGACCTGCACGATCAATTGCGCCATGCGTTCGCTGGCGCGGAAGTCGCCCGAGAACAGCCCGCCGTCAGCATCCAGAATCGACACCAGCGTCACCCGTGGAAAGTGGTGGCCCTTGGCGAGCATTTGCGTGCCCACCAAAATGCACGGCTGGCCTTTCTGGATGGTGGCAAACAGCTGGTTCATCGCGTCTTTGCGTGACGTGCTGTCGCGGTCGACCCGCAGCACCGGGTAATCCGGGAACAAAATCGCCAGCCGCTCTTCGGCTCGCTCGGTGCCTGCCCCTACAGGGCGCAAATCAACCTTGGCGCATTGCGGGCAATTGCGCGGCACGCGCTCGACGTAACCGCAGTGATGGCAGCGCAATTCGCCTGAGCGCTGATGAACGGTCATGCGCGCGTCGCAGCGCTTGCACTCCGACATCCAGCCGCAGTCATGGCACAGCAGGGTCGGTGCAAAGCCGCGACGGTTGAGAAACACCAGTACTTGCTGGCCCGCCGCCAGTGTCTGGCCGATGGCTTGTTGCATCGGCCCGGAAATACCGCTGTCCAGTGGGCGACTTTTTACATCCAGGCGCAGGAATCGCGGCTGCTTGGCTCCGCCTGCACGTTCATTCAAACGCAGCAAACCATAGCGGCCGGTGTAGGCGTTATGCAGGCTCTCCAGCGAAGGAGTGGCTGAGCCGAGCACGATCGGGATGTTTTCTTGCCGTGCCCGCACCAGCGCCAGGTCGCGGGCGTGGTAGCGCAGGCCTTCCTGCTGTTTATAAGAGCCGTCGTGTTCTTCGTCGATGATGATCAGCCCGGGGTTTTTCATCGGGATGAACAGCGCCGAGCGCGTGCCAATAATAATGTCGGCCTCGCCGTCGCGGGCCGCGAGCCAGCTTTCGAGACGCTCGCGATCATTGACTGCCGAGTGCACCAGTGCGATACGGGCGTTGAAGCGCTGCTCGAAGCGGGCCAGGGTTTGTGGCCCCAGGTTGATTTCCGGGATCAACACCAAGGCCTGTTTACCGGCTTCGAGGGTTTCGCGGATCAGCTGCAAATACACTTCGGTCTTGCCGCTGCCGGTCACGCCCGCCAATAAAAAGGCATGGAAGCTGTCGAACCCGGCGCGAATTGCCTCGCAGGCAGCGCGTTGTTCATCGTTGAGCGGCAGCTCGGGCTGGGCCAGCCAGCGTTCATGGCGTGCACTGGGCGCGTGGCGGCGAATTTCGACGGCCACCAGCTCTTTGGCCAGCAACAGGTCGAGGCTGTCCTTGTTCAGCTTTAACTTGCTCAACAGCTGATGGGCCACGCCGTGCGGGTGCTGGGCGAGAGTGGCCAGGGCCTCGCGCTGGCGCGGGGCGCGAGCGATACGTGGGTCATCCAGCTTGGCGCCGGGGGCGATCTGCCAGAAACGCTCCTGGCGCGCTTCGGCCAGTTCGCCCTGGCGCAGCAGCACGGGCAGCGCCCAGCTCAGCGTGTCGCCCAAGCTGTGCTGGTAATACTGCGACGTCCACAGGCACAGCTTGAACAGCGAGGCGGGCAGCGGTGGCGTGCTGTCGAGCAGGGCAATGGCCGGCTTGAGCTTGTCGGCCGGAACTTCGCTGTGATCGACCACTTCGACCAGAATGCCGATCATTTCCCGTCGCCCGAACGGCACCCGCAAGCGCATGCCAGGCTGTAATTGACTGCGCAGCACGCCCGCAGGCGCCCGGTAGTCAAACAGGCGGCGCAAAGGGGAAGGCAGGGCAAGGCGCAAAATGGCGTCGGGCACGCGGGGCTCTCAAGTGGTCGGCGTTCAATATGGCCGGGAGCCTAGCAGACAACGCGTCCGGAAGCAGGTTCGGGGTGGCTGAAAACCCGTAGATGAAGATGAAGAAACAGCCGACCCCCGGTGCTTGCGTCTGTTTAAAGGTCTGGTATCATTCCCGCCCTAAATTTACGTGCGGTATTCAACAATGGTGTTGAGTGGCGGCACGCTAGCCTGAGGAATACCCCATGAAAGCCGATATCCATCCAGCGTACGAAGTGATCGAAGTAACTTGCAGCTGCGGCAACAAGTTCGAAACTCGTTCTAACCTGTGCAAGCCACTGGGTACTGACGTATGCAACGAGTGCCACCCGTTCTACACCGGTAAGCAAAAAACTCTGGACGTTGGCGGTCGTGTTGATCGCTTCAAGACTCGTTTTGGTGCTTTCGGCGCTAAAAAAGTCGCCGAGTAAGGCACATGACCTTGGCCAGGCTTTTGAGTCTGACCGGGTTAATGAAAAAGGCGTCCCTTGTGGGCGCCTTTTTTGTGCCCGCGATTTGGTATTCCACCGTTCAGGCGCAGGTACTGTGCCCGGCGCCGCGCGCAGTCAGCTACGCGCAGGTGGAGCGCGTGGTCGATGGCGACTCGCTGCGGCTTAAAGATGGCCGCAGCGTGCGCCTGATTGGCCTCAATGCCCCGGAAACCGGTAAAAAGGGCCGCCCTGACGAGCCGTTTGCCGATGCCGCACGCAAACGCCTGCAAGCGCTGGTCACGCAGAGTGACGGGCGTGTCGGCTTGCTACCGGGGTTGCAGCCGCAAGATCGCTATGGGCGTACTCTGGCCCATGTTTTCGGCGCCAATGGCAGCAATTTCGAAGCACAGTTGCTGGCTGATGGTCTGGGGTTTCAGGTTGCCCTGGCGCCTAACGTTGAACTGCTCGATTGCCAGCAGGCCGCCGAGCAGCGTGCGCGTGCTGCCTCGCTCGGCTTGTGGCGACAATCGCCGGTGCTGGCCCCGCAGCAGATCAACCGTTCGGGCTTCGCGCTGGTGAGCGCCAACGTCACCCGGGTGCAGCGAAACCGTGGCGGCGTGTGGATTGATCTGCAGGGCGGGGCGGTGGTTCGCATTGCCCCCGAGTACTTGCACAACTTCGATCAGGCAGTGCTCACCCGCTTGCAGGGCAAGCAAATCGAGGTGCGCGGCTGGGTGCTGGACCGTGCCCAACGGGGTGGTTTGAAATCAGGGCAGGCGCGCTGGATGCTCTCACTGACCCATCCAGGAATGATAAAAACCATTTCGAATGTAAAGTTGTAGACAATTTTATATTTAAATTGTGGACATTCAGCCCTTCTAGGTCGCGGCTCTTGGCCCAAAGTCGTAGGGTAAAGCCCTTGACACTGCTGACTGGTCAGTCTTGTCGGGACTTTACGACACGCGTATGCTCGGCGGTCCGTCGTCCAACAGAAAAAAAGCGGAATGCCTATATGTCTGATTTGAAAACCGCCGCTCTCGAATATCATGCCCAGCCCCGCCCGGGGAAACTGAGCGTCGAGCTCACCAAACCTACTGCGACTGCCCGCGATCTAGCGCTGGCATACAGCCCGGGTGTAGCCGAGCCAGTACGCGAAATCGCCCGCGATCCTGAGCTGGCCTACAAGTACACCGGCAAGGGTAACCTGGTCGCTGTAATTTCTGATGGCACCGCAATTCTGGGCTTGGGCAACCTCGGCCCGTTGGCGTCCAAGCCGGTTATGGAAGGCAAAGGCGTGCTGTTCAAGCGCTTTGCCGGTGTGGATGTGTTCGACATCGAAGTCGACGCCGAAAGCCCACAAGCTTTCATCGATACCGTTAAGCGTATTTCCATCACCTTCGGCGGCATCAACCTCGAAGACATCAAGGCACCTGAGTGCTTTGAGATTGAGCGCGCTCTGATCGAGCAGTGCGACATTCCGGTTTTCCACGATGACCAGCACGGCACCGCGATCGTGACCGCGGCCGGCATGATCAACGCCCTGGAAATCGCTGGCAAAACCCTGCCAGAAGCCAAGATCGTGTGCCTGGGCGCAGGCGCAGCGGCCATCTCCTGCATGAAGTTGCTGGTGAGCATGGGCGCCAAGATCGAAAACATCTACATGATCGACCGTACCGGCGTGATCCACTCCGGCCGTGACGACCTGAACCAGTACAAAGCGGTGTTCGCTCACGCGACCGAAAAACGCACCCTGGACGACGCCCTGCAAGGCGCTGACGTGTTCGTAGGCCTGTCCGGCCCGAACCTGCTGAGCGCTGAAGGCCTGAAGTCCATGGCGGCCAACCCGATCGTGTTTGCGTGCTCCAACCCGGACCCGGAGATCTCTCCGGAACTGGCTCACGCCACCCGTAGCGACGTGATCATGGCCACTGGCCGTTCGGACTACCCGAACCAGGTCAACAACGTACTGGGCTTCCCGTTCATCTTCCGTGGTGCTCTGGACGTTCGCGCCAAGCGCATCAACGAAGAAATGAAAATCGCAGCGGCCAACGCACTGCGTGAACTGGCCAAACTGCCAGTGCCACAAGAAGTGTGCGACGCCTACGGCGGCATCAAACTGGAATTCGGTCGTGAGTACATCATCCCGAAACCAATGGATAAGCGCCTGATCACCCTGATCTCCGATGCCGTGGCTAAAGCCGCTATCGAGACCGGTGTGGCCACCCTGCCGTACCCGAAACACTACCCGCTGAAAAGCGTGGATGACGTCTTCAACGGCTAAGCCCGCGTAGCGTCAAACCAAAAGCCCCGGCTCGAAAGAGTCGGGGCTTTTTGCGTTAAGGGGGGCTGAAAGCGACTGTTTCTCTGCTAAATCATTTCTTATGTATTTCAAGAATATTCCTACATCCAACACCAGCACTATCCGTTAGCGTCAGCTCTCCTTTTTTGACACCTCCCCATGACGCCCGCTGATATGCAGACACCTGTGCCCGTTTCCCAGAGTACCCGCCTTCAATTGGTCGATGAACAGGACCAACGTCACCACGATGGCCTGGACGCCACAGGGCGCGGCGCAATCGACGGAGTATTGCGTGTCCAAAGCCTCATGCTGTCGGGCGCAGGCCAGCAATGTGCCCTGAACCGCTACCAAATGGCCTTGGTGGCCGCGCACGGCGGCGGCATCCTGGAGCCTGCTGCGTCTGAGCGTCATGTTTATCGCCCGCTGTACCAGGACGTGGTCTATTCACAGCGTTTTCAACGGGTACCGGAGTCGTGCGATCAGCTGTTTATGGCCCACACCCCTGAACTGTTGCTGATCGCCGTGCGCGATCCGGGCCCGGCGACGGCCTTTTTGGGGGAGGGCGACCTTGAGCCGGTGCCCTTTGAAGAGGGGGCAGGCCGCGTGCATCGGGGCTTTTACCACGCCGCCATGCGCCTTTATGAGCGCGTAAGTGCTTGTCTGAATAACGGCTTCGGCGGGCATAAAGTGCTGATGTGCGGGCACGGTGTGAGTGGCGCCATTGCGCTGATCCTGTGCCAGATGCTGCGCCATCGTGACGTGCAGCTTTATACCTACGGCGCGCCCCGTGCGGGCGACGCTGCCTTTGTTCGGACGGCGCAATCGCTGGCGCATTACCGCATGGTCCACCATCACGACCCGTTGCCCAGCCTGCCGGGCAGCTGGATGAACACCCGGCTGTCGACGTATCGCGGGCACGCCACGCTGGGCCTTAACCATGGGCTGCCTGAGCTGGGTGTGTTTGTGGCGGGTCTCAGCGCGTTGACCAGCGAGCTGTATCAGCATCACGGAGCCTTGTGCCACTTCATGCCGCTGGCGTCCGGGCAGGAGAGTGCGCACCTGATGTGGGCACCCACGAGCGATATCGTGACCCAGCATGCGCTGAGTCTTTTGGTGTTTGAGCGGCTGCGTGACAGGCCCGAGTGCGACGGGATGGTTGGGGTCGGCCTTGGGGAGTCGTTGGGCGTAGACAGCTATGTGGCGAGCAGTTGGGTTGCATTGCAGCGCTCACAGGTCGCCCTGGAGGCTCGTGAACCCGAAGTGACAGAAGCTCTAATAAAGGCGGTTGACCTGGCGTTTGAGCAAATCGCCCAGCAACTGCGTCGTCGTTATCAGGCCGTGGTGAGTCAGGTGGATGCGGACCGGCATGAGCAAGAACGCATGATCAACCTGTTGATGCGTGAGCTGAGCCGGCTCCACATCACCCGCCAGCGCTTGTACGACATGAGGTTCAAGGTGCCATGCGTGGATGAGGTGTATGGCGACTGTACGCAGCAGTCCTAAACAAAAGGGGGCTAGCTGCAAGCGGCATGTAACGTGCCGCTTGCAGCTAGCCCCCCCCTTGACGCTCTCTTCGTCAGAAGAGATCTATTGGCGCCCCGTCTTCTGCTGGCAGCGGGCTGCCCGGTGCCGGGGTGCTGCCCAGTTCGCTGTTGGTCGGCGGTGTGTCTTCGCTTTTAAACAGTTCAAAGTAGGCGCCCGGTGTGCCCGGTGAGGCAATACGGCCGCTGGCCGGGTCGATGCGCAGGCTGAGGATGCCTTCCGGCTCGGCCTGGGTGTGGGCAGGTTTGCCTTTGAGCGCGCCGCCCATGTAGCTCATCCAGATCGGCAGGGCCACGGTGCCACCGTACTCGCGACGGCCAAGGCTCACGGGTTGGTCGAAACCGGTCCATACGGTGGTCACGTAATCGGCGTTGTAGCCCGAGAACCACGCATCTTTGGACTCGTTGGTGGTACCGGTTTTGCCTGCCAGATCGGTACGGCCCAGCGCCAGGGCACGGCGGCCGGTGCCGCGTTTGATCACGTCCTGCAGCATGCTGGTGAGGATGTAAGTGGTGCGCCCGTCAACGATACGCTCAGCGACGGCCTGGGTTTCTGCGGTGGGCAGGCCGGGCGCGGCGTTGATGGTGTCAATGGTCAGCGCGGCGGCCTCTGCAGGCACGTCTTTGCTGGCGTTTTTCGGAACGCTTGGCGGGTTGGCCACGAACAGGGTTTCGCCGTTGCGGCTTTCAATCTTGTCGATCAGGTACGGCGTGATTTTGTAACCGCCGTTGGCAAAGGTGCTCCAGCCGGTAGCGATTTCCATCGGCGTCAGGGTAGCAGTACCCAAGGCCAGCGACAGATTGCGCGGCAGGTCCTGCTTGTTGAAGCCGAACTTGCTGATGTAGTCGATGGTGCGGTCGACACCCAGGCTTTGCAGGGTGCGGATCGAGACCAGGTTGCGCGACTTGTACAGCGCTTCACGCAGCGGGATCGGGCCGAGGAAGGTGTTGGTGTCGTTCTTCGGGCGCCAGACCTTGTCCAGGTACTCATCGACAAACACGATCGGTGCGTCGTTTACCAAGGTGGCTGCGGTGTAGCCGTTATCCAGGGCGGCGCTGTAAATGAACGGTTTGAAGCTGGAGCCTGGTTGGCGCTTGGCTTGGGTGGCACGGTTATAGTTGCTTTGCTCGAAGGCAAAACCACCCACCAGTGCACGAATGGCGCCGTTGTCCGGGTCAAGGGATACCAGCGCGCCTTGCACGTCAGGGACCTGGCTGAACTTGTAGGTGCCGTTGGCTTGCGGTTGCAGGCGAATCAAATCGCCAACTTGCGCCACATCCGAAGGCTGCTTGGGCATGGGGCCCATGCTGTTGGTGTTAATGAACTTGCGCGCCCATTTCATGCTGTCCCACGGGACGTGAGCCTCGCCGTTACGGGTCAGCACTTGCAGGCCGTCTTTGTCGACCTGGGTCACGATGGCCGGCTCAAGCCCGCTGATAGTGCGCTGCTTGGTCAGCTCCTGAGCCCAGGCCGACGGGGATTTACCGGCAAAGCGTGCTTCGGGGCCGCGATAGCCGTGGCGCTGGTCGTAGACCATCAAGCCGTCTTCAACCGACTTGTTGGCCAGCTCTTGCAGGTCGCTCGGGACGGTCGTAGTCACGCGATAACCTTCGGTGTAGGCCTCGCTGCCATAACGGCCGACCATTTCAGCGCGGGCCATTTCAGCGATGTAAGGCGCGTTCACTTCTGGCGTCGGCACGTGGTAGCTGGCGTTCACCGGTTCGGCAATCGCGGCTTCATAACTGGCCTGGTCGATTTTGCCCAGCTTGTACATGCGGCCCAGAATCCAGTCGCGGCGTTCTTTACTGCGCACCGGGTTGGCCAGCGGGTTAAAGCGCGAAGGGGCTTTTGGCAGACCGGCAATCATTGCCATCTGCGCCAGGCTCAGGTCACGGATCGACTTGCCATAGTAAACCTGCGCAGCGGACTCGATGCCGTAAGCGCGGTTACCCAGGTAAATCTTGTTCACGTACAGCTCAAGGATCTCGTCCTTGGTCAATTCGCGTTCGATTTCCAGGGCCAGCAGGATTTCGTTGGTTTTGCGTGAAAAGCTCCGCTCACTGGTGAGGAAATAGTTCTTCGCCACCTGCATCGTGATGGTGCTGCCCCCCGATTGTATGTGTCCGCTTTTTACCAACTGGCTGGCGGCACGCATCAGGCTGCTCGGGTCGACCCCGTAATGATTGGCGAAGTTGTCATCTTCTGCCGAGAGCAGTGCATTGATGAAATTGGGCGGAATGTCGGCGAACTTGATCGGAGAGCGGCGCATTTCGCCAAACTCTGCAATCAATTTCCCGTCGCTGGTGTAGACCCGCAAAGGAATCTGCAACTGGATGCTTCTCAACGACTCTACGGACGGCAAGCCAGGACTAAGATAGAGAAACGCGCCGCTGAGCACGAGCAAAAGCCCGCAGACCACGGCAACGAAAGACCACCCGAAAAACTTCAGCAGACGAATCAAGGCTTTTGGATTTCCAGATTAAGAAATGGGTTTGCACGTCAGGGTAGTGCGCATGCTGCGCCGGGTCGACGATGCGGAAAAAAACGCCCGGCATTATAAGCATTTTTCGGCTGCCAGCGTCATGGGCCGCATGTCAGAACGGGTTATGAACGGATCTCATTTTTTACCCTCCGTAAGTCACGCAATGCATTAGGGAAAATCACAGTGCCCGGATATTTTTGTAAAGCCCGCCAGCGGTATGTGGGTGTCGACATTGGCTCGCACACGATAAAAATTGTCGAATTGAGCCGTTCAAACGGCCCCTTCCAGCTGGAGGCCTATGCGGTTGAACCGCTGCCCGCCACGCTCATGGACGATCAGACCAGCGCCGAGCCGAAAAGTGTCGCCCAGGTGCTGCTCAAGGCGCTGGGTGCCGCTTCGGTGTCGGCGCGCGAGGCGGTGGTGGCGCTCCCGGACACGCACGTCATCTGTAAACACCTTGAGGTGGACGCCGGGCTCAGCGATGACGATCTGGAGTTGTACGTGCGGCTTGAGGCCGAGCAATACATTCCGTATGCCCTGGACGAAGCCGCCCTGGATTTCGACGTGCTGGGGCCTTCACCGAACAATCCGCAACAACTGCAGGTGCTGCTGGTGACGTGCCGCCAGCACACCTTGGCGTGGTACGAGGCGGTGCTGAGCCAAGCCGGACTCAAGGCGCGGGTGGTCGCGGTTCAGGCCCATGCGCTGGCGCGTGCGATTGAAGGTGCGACACTGTTGGGTGATGAGACGCAACTGCCGGCCACCGTGGCCGTCATCGACGTTGCGGGCCACACCACGCTGCTCAGTGTCGTTCACCAAGGGCAGGTGCTTTATGCCCGGGAGCTGTTGTTTGGCGCCGATACGCTTGAAGGTGACGCCTTCACGACGGGCGCGCTGGAGCAGGTTAAGCGTGGGCTTGAGCAATACGCCGAATCAGTTGCCGCGCCCGCCGTGCAATCGCTTTGGTTAGCGGGGCCAATTGGCGCCCGCAGCGGCCTGAGTGCCTGGTTTGAGGCCCGCCTCGGGCTGCCCGTGCACGTTGCCAACCCGTTTTCGCAAATGACCATTAGCCCTTTGGTTACACCTCAAGCCTTGCGTTGCGATGCCCCGATGTTGTTGACTGCCTGCGGTCTGGCCTTGAGGGGGTTTGATTAATGGCGAGCATCAACTTACTGCCGTGGCGCACCCTGTTGCGAGAAAAACGACGTAAGCGTTTTGTAGTCGTACTGATCGCACTGTCAGCGGTGGCGGTAGGCGGGTTGTTTGTGATCGACCACTTTATTGACCGGGCTGTTGAACGGCAGCTGGCGCGCAACGACTTGATCAGAAGCTCGATGGTGCAACTGGATGGTCGTGCCGAGCAGATCGACCAACTGAAAGTGCGCCGCGAACAACTGCTTGAGCGCATGCAGACCATCGAAACATTACAAGGCAACCGGTCTGACAGCGGGATCATTTTGGAGCAGTTGGCGCGCAGCTTGCCCAAGGGCGTGTTTTTTACTGACGTAAAAATGTCTGACCAGACCCTTGTGATCACCGGGGTGGCGCAGTCCAACAGCCTCGTTGCCGAGCTGATGCGCAACCTTGACGCCTCGCATTGGCTTGAAGCGCCGGTGCTGATCGACGTGCAGGCAGGTCCCAGCCCAAGCGAAGGACCGCAGCGCTTGTTCCAAATGAGCGTGCGCCAAACGCGGCATGCCCACACCGGCGCCCAGTTCTGATGGTTGCTCACTGGTTGGCGCGCCTGAGCCATTTTGATCTGCGAGACCTGAACGTTGAGCGTGTCAGCAATGGCTCGTTCAGGCTCAAGGCCGTGGTTGTGTTGGTGTTAGTGAGTGCAGTGCTGGTGATGGGCTACGCGCTGATGCTACGGGCGCCGCTTAACCAGCTTGCTCAGCAGCGTGACGCCGAAGTGATGCTGCATGGCGAATTTGTTGCCAAGGCCGCTCAGGTCGCGAGCCTGGAAGCCCAGTTGCTGTCGATGCATGAGCTTGAAGCGGCGTTCAGCGACGTCTTGAAGCAGCTGCCCGGTCAGGCCCAAGTGCCCGGCCTGCTGGACGACATGTCTCGTCTCGGCCAGACCAGCGGCTTGCAGATCGAGCACATTCAGTGGTCGCCCGAGGTGCTGCAACCGTTCTACGCCGAACTGCCGTTAAAGCTGGTGCTGATTGGCGGCTATCACGACCTGGGGCATTTCGTCAGCCAGTTGGCGGGCCTGCCGCGCATTGTCACCCTGCATGACTTCACCCTCACCCCACTCAACGAGACAAACGACGGCCAATTGCGCATGACGCTGCTGGCCAAGACCTACCGCACCTACGATCAAGGATAGATCCCATGAGTGTTGGCTTTCGGCTACTCGGTGCCTGTTGTCTGGCGGGCCTGACGGGCTGCGATCATGCGCAAAGCCTGGCGCAACTGCAGGCGTCTTTACAGGCAGTTCCGGTGGGCCCGGTCACCGTTAGGGCGGCTGTACCGCGTGTCGAGCCTCCCGCGGTGGTGGCGTATGCAGCGGCGGGGTTGCGCAGCCCTTTTCAGGCGCAACTTGACGGCGGAGCAGGGCGCTGGCAGCCCAGCCTGCTGGTGGCTGAAGATCTGGACATCGACCGCCCCCGGCATTTTCTGGAGGGGCTGGCCCTTGAGCAATTCGAGATGGTCGGCACGTTTTCCAATGAGCACGGGGCCAACGCCCTGTTGCGCGCCAATGGGCTCGTGCACCGTTTGAAAGTAGGCGATTACCTGGGGCGCAATAACGGGCAGGTTGCCTCGATCAATCGCGCACGCGTTGAAGTGTTTGAAGTGATTTCAGATGGTCAGGGCGGTTGGCTGGAAAGGTCCCTGAGCATCCCTTTAAAGCAGCAGTCTTAACGGATAAACACCATGAAAAGGATTTTCCCGGTCTGTGCACTGGCGCTATGGAGTGCGCTGAATTCACAGACAGCGCTGGCCATCGTCCAGCATCAACCCCCGTTGTCAGCTAAATCCCCTGTCGTGGCGCCGCCCCCGGTGTATGTCGGGGAAAAGGTTTCGCTGAACTTTCAGGCCATTGAAGTGCGCACGGTGTTGCAGCTATTGGCCGAATTTACCCGGTTCAATCTGGTGGTCAGTGATGCGGTGCAAGGCAGCATTACCCTCAATTTGCAGGAGGTGCCGTGGGATCAGGCGCTGGACCTGGTGCTGGCCAGCAAAGACCTCGGTAAGCGTCTCGAAGGCAACGTGCTGTTGATTGCCCCCGCAGAAGAAATCGCCGCCCGTGAGCGCCACGAGTTGGAGGCACACAACCAGCGGGCTGAGCTGGCGCCGTTGCGACGCGAATTGGTGCAGGTCAATTACGCCAAGGCCAGTGACATCGCCAAGCTGTTCCAGTCCGTTACCTACGGCCAGGACGGCATGGGCCTTCGCGGGTCTATCACCGTGGATGAGCGCACCAATAACATCATCGCGCTGCAGTCGGACGAGCAGTTGGCCGAACTGCGGCGCATCGTGGCGCAACTGGACGTGCCGGTTCGCCAAGTCATGATCGAAGCGCGCATTGTGGAAGCCGGAGTGGATTTCGAACGCCATCTGGGGGTGCGTTGGGGTGGCACCTTGAATGCGGGGGGCAATTGGAGTGTCGGCGGCACTGGCGCTGGGGCGGGTGAGGTGAGTGCACCCTTTGTCGACATGGGCGTCAGGGGCAATACTTCGGGCCTGGGCATCGCCTTTATCAGCAATAACGTCTTGCTGGACCTTGAGTTGAGCGCCATGGAAAAAACCGGCAATGGCGAAATTATCTCTCAGCCCAAAGTGGTCACGTCCGACAAAGAGACCGCCAAAATCCTTAAAGGCACCGAAATTCCTTACCAGGAGTCCAGTGCCAGCGGCGCTACCTCTGTGTCATTCAAGGAAGCCTCCCTGTCGCTGGAGGTGACCCCGCAAATCACCCCGGACAACAGCGTCATCATGGACGTGGTGGTGACCAAGGACGAGCCGGACTACATGAACATGGTCAATGACGTGCCGCCGATCAAAAAGAACGAGGTCAACGCCAAGGTGCTGGTCAAAAATGGCGAAACCATCGTAATCGGCGGAGTTTTCTCAAATACTCAAAGCAATGTGGTAGATAAAGTGCCATTTTTGGGCGATCTGCCGTATGTTGGCCGACTTTTCCGTAAAGACGTTGTTCTGGAAAAAAAATCCGAGCTGCTGGTGTTCCTTACTCCGCGTATTATGAGCAACCAGGCGATTGCTGTGAGTCATTGATTCTGTGCGAAATTTGATTCTTGTTGGGCCCATGGGGGCTGGTAAAAGCACCATCGGACGTTTGCTGGCCAAAGAGCTGCACCTGCCATTTAAAGATTCCGATAAGGAAATTGAAGTGCGCACCGGTGCCAATATCCCGTGGATCTTCGATAAAGAAGGCGAGCCAGGCTTTCGTGATCGCGAGTCGGCCATGATTGCCGAGCTGTGCGAGGCCGATGGCGTGGTGTTGGCGACGGGCGGCGGTGCCGTGATGCGCCCCGAAAACCGCAAGGCGTTGTGGGCGGGCGGGCGCGTGGTGTATTTGCATGCATCGGTTGAGCAGCAGGTGGCCCGCACCGCGCGTGATCGCAATCGGCCCTTGCTGCGCACCGCCAACCCCGAGAAAACCCTGCGCGATTTGCTGGCCATGCGTGATCCGCTTTATCGAGAAATCGCCGACCTGGTGGTAGAAACCGATGAGCGGCCGCCACGAATGGTGGTTCTGGATATTCTCGAGCGGCTGGGGCAGCTGCCTCCCCGTTAAAGTGCGCCACGAAATGCGTTATCCTCGGCGCCGACCATGACCGCGCAGCGGCATGCCATCACTTGATAATTGCGAAACAAGGCACGGGGTTTCATGCAGACACTGAAGGTTGATCTAGGCGAGCGTAGTTACCCAATTCACATTGGCGAAGGTTTGTTGGATCAGCCCGAGTTGCTGGCCCCGCATATCGCTGGCCGTCAAGTGGCGATTGTGACCAATGAAACCGTTGCGCCACTCTACCTCGAGCGTCTGACGCGCAGCCTCGCGCAATATTCTGTGGTGCCGATCATCCTGCCGGATGGCGAGGCGCACAAAAACTGGGAAACCCTGCAGCTGATCTTTGATGGCCTGCTGACCGCCCGACATGACCGTCGCACCACCGTGGTCGCCCTGGGCGGCGGCGTAGTGGGTGACATGGCCGGTTTTGCGGCGGCGTGCTACCAGCGCGGCGTCGATTTCATTCAGGTGCCGACCACCTTGCTGTCCCAGGTCGACTCATCAGTCGGCGGCAAAACCGGTATCAACCACCCGCTGGGCAAGAACATGGTGGGCGCGTTCTACCAGCCCAACCTGGTGCTGATCGATACCCAAACCCTCAACACCTTGCCCGAGCGCGAGCTGTCGGCAGGCCTGGCAGAAGTCATCAAGTACGGGCTGATCTGCGACGAGCCGTTCCTGACCTGGCTTGAAGACAACATGGATGCCCTGCGCGGCCTTGATCAACAGGCCCTGACCGCAGCGATTTACCGTTCATGCGAGGCCAAGGCGATCGTTGTGGGCGCTGATGAACGCGAGTCGGGTGTGCGCGCTACGCTTAACTTGGGCCATACATTTGGCCACGCGATCGAAACCCACATGGGCTATGGCGTGTGGTTGCACGGCGAAGCGGTGGCAACTGGCACCGTGATGGCGCTGGAAATGTCTGCACGTCTGGGCTGGATCACTGACGCCGAGCGTGACCGCGGGATTCGCCTGTTCGAGCGCGCCGGTTTGCCGGTGGTGCCGCCTGCTGAAATGAGCCCGGCTGATTTCATGCAGCACATGGCAGTTGATAAAAAAGTGATCGACGGTCGTATGCGCCTGGTGCTGTTGCGTCGCATCGGTGAAGCGACAGTGACCGACGATTATCCACAAGAGGTTCTACAAGCCACGCTGGGTGCGGATTACCGCGCGCTGGCTCAGCTTAAAGGTTAATAAGATCCCGATGACTAGTTTGCATGCCGACGAGGCGTTCCTCGGTCACTTCCAGCTGACCCATGACCCGTTCGCCCCTCGGGTGCCGGGTTTCAAGTTTTTCCCTGCACAGCGCAAGCCCGTGCTGGGGCAATTGCACCACCTCGCCCGTTACAGCCAGTTGCTGCTGGTGGTGACCGGCCCTGAAGGCAGCGGCAAGACCTTGCTGCGCCAGGCACTGGTGGCCAGCACCAACAAGCAGTCCGTTCAGAGCGTGGTGGTGTCGGCGCGCGGTGCGGGCGATGCGGCAGGTATTTTGCGCCAGGTGGCACAAACCCTGAACGTGGCCCGGCCTGAAGTCGACGCGATCCTCAAGCAAGTGGTGCAATTGGCCCTCACCGGCCAAGAAGTCTACTTGCTGGTCGATGATGCCGAGCAGCTCGACGACTCAGCCCAGGAAGCCTTGCTGGGCCTGGCCGCCGGTACGCCGGAAGGCCGTCCGCATGTGTTCCTGTTCGGCGAGCCATCGATGATTGCCGGGCTTGAGCAGCTCAGCGGCGAGGAAGAACGCTTCCACGTCATCGAATTGCAGCCCTACACCGAAGAAGAAACCCGCGAGTATCTGGCTCAGCGCCTTGAAGGTGCAGGGCGCGGAATCGAACTCTTTAGCGCTCAGCAGATCTCAGATATACATGAGAGCTCTGGAGGCTGGCCTGGCATCATCAATCAGGTCGCCCGCGATGCAATGATCGAAGCCATGATTGCCAGCCGTTCAGCGGTCAAGCGTCCAAGTATGGGGTTCAAAATGCCGAAGAAGCACGTATTGGCCATTGGTGCCGTTGTGGTCGTGGCGGTTGCCGCAGCTGTGTTAATTCCTGGCCGGGGCAAAACGCCGACCGCGCCAAATGCTGAACAGGGGCAATTGCCGCTGGGTCAGGCCGCGCCGAAAAATGGCGCCAACCCGTCGATTGATTTCGCCGGCTCTTCCCAGCCGATGCCATTGCCGCTGGTTGGCCAATCGCAACCGGTGATGCGTGGCCCGCTAGCTGAAGCCGCCGGTGGTATTAGCGAAGGCGACGATGGCGGTGCGCCTGCGGTCGACGGCGGTGTGGCCAACCCGCCAACCGTAACCACCACCGCGCCACCGGTGGGCGTGCCTTCTGGCCCGGCTCCGGCGCCTGCACCGCGTCCAACACCAGCGCCTGCGGTGGCTGCGACCAAACCTGCACCTGCGCCAGCCGCCAAGCCTGCTCCGGCCCCGGCTCCCAAGCCTGCGGCCAAACCCGCTGAGAAGCCGGTGACCGTGGCCAAGGCTGCACCGGGCGGTAGCTGGTACGCCAGCCAACCGGCCAGCAACTACGTGGTGCAGATCGTCGGCACCAGCTCTGAAGCGTCAGCGCAAAATGTGGCCAAAGAGTTGGGTGGCGAAGCCCGTTATTTCAAGAAATCCTTGAACGGCAAGCCGCTGTATGTCGTGACTTACGGCAATTTCCCGAGCCATGCCGCCGCCACTGCGGCAATCAAGAACTTGCCAGCGAAGACGCAGGCTGGTAAACCTTGGCCTCGCACTGTCGCCAGCGTCCAACAAGAACTGGCAGCAGCTCGCTGATGAGCCGGCGACCTTACCCAGGTCGCCGTTCTAGTCCATCAAATTATTCGCCCAGCATGCGACTTAATCGAGTCGCATGCGTTGTGGTGTCTGCGCCGTGCGGCGGTCAACATCAAAAATGTTTTGACTAGCACGAGCAATCGCTTTAAACCTTCATCAATGCGACATAAATTTACGGTTAATCGCCGCTTAATTTGTGGGTCTTTGCGACGGTGTGTAAAATGGCCACCCTTTTGCTACCGCTAAGCTGGCGTACGTTCAGCGCGGAAAGCAGGTGGTTGAATTAAAAAGAAATTTGCCCCTTTTTGGGGCAGCCTGGTGAGAAAGTGTCTATGAAAGCAGGTCTGTACCACCCCGATGAATTCAAGGATAACTGTGGTTTCGGCCTGATAGCCCATATGCAGGGCGAACCCAGTCATACCCTATTGCAAACCGCCATTGAGGCCCTGACCTGCATGACCCACCGCGGTGGGATCAACGCAGACGGCAAGACCGGTGACGGTTGTGGCCTGCTGATTCAAAAGCCCGATCAGTTCTTGCGTGCAGTCGCCAAAGAACAGTTCGGCACTGATTTGCCCAAGCAATATGCGGTCGGCATGGTGTTTTTTAACCAGGACCCGATCAAGGCCGAAGCGGCCCGCGCCCACATGAACCGCGAAATCCTCGCGGCGGGCCTGCAATTGGTGGGCTGGCGCAAAGTCCCGATTGATACCAGCGTGCTGGGTCGTCTGGCGCTGGAGCGTCTGCCACAAATCGAGCAAGTGTTCATCGCAGGCGACGGCCTCAGCGATCAGGACATGGCGATCAAGCTGTTCAGCGCCCGTCGCCGTTCCTCGGTGGCCAACGCAGCGGACACCGATCACTACATCTGCAGCTTTTCTCACAAGACCATTATCTATAAAGGCCTGATGATGCCGGCGGACTTGACCGCCTTTTATCCAGACCTTAGCGACGAGCGCCTGCAAACCGCCATCTGCGTGTTCCACCAGCGCTTCTCCACCAACACCCTGCCGAAATGGCCGCTGGCTCAGCCATTCCGCTTTCTCGCCCACAACGGCGAGATCAACACCATTACTGGCAACCGCAACTGGGCGCAGGCCCGTCGCACCAAGTTTGCCAATGACCTGATCGGCGATCTCGACGAGCTCGGCCCGCTGGTTAACCGCGTGGGTTCTGACTCCTCCAGCATGGACAACATGCTTGAGTTGATGGTCACCGGCGGCATTGACCTGTTCCGTGGCGTGCGCATGTTGATTCCACCGGCATGGCAGAACGTTGAAACCATGGACCCCGACCTGCGGGCGTTCTATGAGTACAACTCCATGCACATGGAGCCGTGGGACGGCCCGGCGGGCGTGGTAATGACCGACGGTCGTTACGCGGTCTGCCTGCTCGACCGTAACGGCCTGCGCCCGGCGCGCTGGGTCACAACCACCAACGGCTACATCACCATCGCCTCCGAAATCGGCGTGTGGGACTACAAGCCTGAAGACGTGATCGCCAAAGGCCGCGTTGGCCCCGGGCAAATCCTTGCGGTCGATACCGAGACCGGCCAGGTGCTGGACACCGACTCTATCGACAACCGCTTGAAGTCGCGCCACCCCTACAAACAGTGGCTGCGCAAGAATGCCCTGCGCATTCAGGCCACCATTGAAGACAACGACCACGGTTCTGCGTTTTACGACGTCGATCAGCTCAAGCAATACATGAAGATGTATCAGGTCACGTTCGAAGAGCGCGATCAGGTGCTGCGCCCACTGGGCGAACAAGGCTACGAAGCCGTGGGCTCGATGGGTGACGACACGCCAATGGCCGTGCTGTCCCAGCGTGTGCGCACGCCGTACGATTACTTCCGCCAGCAGTTCGCGCAGGTTACCAACCCGCCGATCGACCCGCTGCGTGAAGCCATCGTCATGTCGCTGGAAATTTGCCTCGGTGCCGAGCGCAACATCTTCCAGGAATCGCCAGAGCACGCCTCGCGCGTCATCCTCAGTTCGCCTGTGATCTCGCCAGCCAAATGGCGTTCGCTGATGAACCTCGACCTGCCGGGCTTTGAGCGTCAGATCATCGACCTCAACTACGACCAGTCGATTGGCCTTGAAGCTGCCGTGCGCAACATCGCCGACCAGGCCGAAGAAGCCGCGCGCGCTGGCCATAGCCAGATCGTATTGACCGACCGTCATATCGCGCCGGGCAAGCTGCCGGTCCATGCCTCGCTGGCCGTGGGCGCTGTGCACCACCGCCTGACCGAAAAAGGCCTGCGCTGCGACAGCAACATCCTGGTCGAAACCGCGACCGCTCGCGACCCGCATCACTTTGCCGTGCTGATCGGCTTCGGCGCCTCGGCGGTGTACCCGTTCCTGGCCTACGAAGTACTGGGCGACTTGATCCGTACCGGCGAAGTGCTGGGCGACCTTTACGAAGTGTTCAAAAACTACCGTAAAGGCATCACCAAAGGCTTGCTCAAGATCCTCTCGAAGATGGGCATCTCGACCATCGCGTCCTACCGCGGTGCGCAACTGTTCGAAGCCATTGGCCTGTCCGAAGAAGTCTGCAACCTGAGCTTCCGTGGCGTACCAAGCCGCATCAAGGGCGCGCGTTTTGTCGACCTTGAAGCCGAGCAAAAACTGCTCGCCGCTGAAGCCTGGAGCCCGCGCAAAGCCATCCAGCAAGGCGGTCTGCTCAAGTACGTACACGGTGGCGAGTACCACGCCTACAACCCGGACGTGGTCGCCACCCTGCAAGCTGCTGTGCAACAGGGCGACTACAGCAAGTTCAAGGAATACACCGCCCTGGTCGACAAACGCCCGGTGTCGATGATCCGCGATCTGTTCCAGGTCAAAACCCTCGACACGCCATTGGCCATCGACGAGATCGAACCGCTGGACTCGATCCTCAAGCGCTTCGACTCGGCCGGTATCTCGCTCGGCGCCTTGTCGCCAGAAGCGCACGAAGCCCTGGCTGAAGCCATGAACCGCTTGGGCGCCCGTTCCAACTCCGGTGAAGGCGGCGAAGACCCGGCGCGTTACGGCACCATCAAAAGCTCGAAAATCAAACAAGTGGCCACCGGCCGTTTCGGCGTCACGCCGGAATACCTGGTGAACGCTGAAGTGCTGCAAATCAAGGTCGCCCAAGGCGCCAAGCCGGGTGAGGGCGGGCAACTGCCAGGCGGCAAGGTCAACGGCCTGATCGCCAAACTGCGCTATGCCGTGCCCGGCGTAACCCTGATTTCGCCACCGCCGCACCACGACATCTACTCTATTGAAGACTTGTCGCAGCTGATCTTTGACCTCAAGCAGGTCAACCCTAAAGCGCTGGTCTCGGTCAAATTGGTGGCCGAAGCGGGCGTAGGCACCATCGCCGCTGGCGTGGCCAAGGCGTATGCCGACCTGATCACCATCTCCGGCTACGACGGCGGTACCGGTGCATCGCCGCTGACCTCCATCAAATACGCGGGCGCGCCGTGGGAACTGGGCCTGGCGGAAACCCACCAGACCCTGCGCGGCAACGACCTGCGCGGCAAAGTGCGGGTGCAGACCGACGGCGGCCTGAAAACCGGCCTCGACGTAATCAAGGCGGCGATCCTGGGCGCTGAAAGCTTCGGCTTCGGCACCGCGCCAATGATCGCGCTGGGCTGCAAATACCTGCGTATTTGCCACCTCAACAACTGCGCGACCGGTGTGGCCACACAGAACGAATCGCTGCGTAAAAACCACTACATCGGCACCGTCGACATGGTGGTCAACTTCTTCACCTACGTGGCTGAAGAAACCCGCGAGTGGCTGGCCAAGCTGGGCGTGCGCAGCCTTGAAGAGCTGATCGGGCGTACCGACCTGCTGGACATCCTGCCGGGCGAAACCGCCAAGCAGCACAACCTCGACCTCACGCCGTTGCTGGGCAGCGACCACATCCCGGCTGACAAGCCGCAGTTCTGCCAGGTTGATCGCAACCCCCCGTTCGACCAAGGCCTGCTGGCCGAGCAAATGCTCGACATGGCACGCTCGGCGATCAACGACCTGAGCGGTGCCGAGTTCGACCTCGACATCTGCAACTGCGACCGTTCGATTGGTGCACGGATCTCGGGTGAAATCGCCCGTACCCACGGCAACCAGGGCATGGCCAAGGCGCCGATCACGTTCCGCTTCAAAGGCACTGCCGGTCAGAGCTTTGGCGTGTGGAACGCCGGTGGTTTGAACCTGTACCTGCAAGGCGACGCCAACGACTACGTGGGCAAAGGCATGACCGGCGGCAAGCTGGTGATCGTGCCGCCTGCGGGCAGCGTCTACAAAACCCAGGACAGCGCCATTGTCGGCAACACCTGCCTGTACGGCGCCACTGGCGGCAAGCTGTTTGCCGCAGGCACCGCAGGCGAGCGTTTCGCGGTGCGTAACTCCGGTGCCCACACCGTGGTGGAAGGCACAGGCGACCACTGCTGCGAATACATGACGGGCGGCTTTGTCTGCGTATTGGGCAAAACCGGTTACAACTTCGGCTCAGGCATGACCGGCGGTTTCGCCTACGTGCTGGATCAGGACAACACGTTTGTCGACAAGGTGAACCACGAGTTGGTGGAGATCCAGCGTATCAGCGGCGAAGCGATGGAAGCCTATCGCAACCACCTGCAACACGTGCTGGACGAATACGTTGAGGAAACCAACAGCGAGTGGGGCCGTAATCTCGCGGAAAACCTCGATGATTACCTGCGTCGTTTCTGGATGGTCAAGCCTAAGGCTGCCAGCTTGAAAACGTTGCTTTCCAGCATCCGTGCCAACCCGCAGTGATATGCGCCTGAAGAGTTTGATGAGGTTTTAACAATGGCTGAACGTCTGAGTAACGACTTCCAGTTCATCGATGTCGGGCGCAAAGATCCGAAGAAGAAACTGTTACGTCAACGCAAAAAAGAGTTCGTGGAAATCTACGAACCTTTCAAACCCCAGCAGTCGGCCGACCAGGCCCACCGCTGCCTGGGGTGCGGTAACCCGTACTGTGAATGGAAATGCCCTGTGCATAACTTCATTCCCAACTGGCTCAAACTGGTGGCCGAGGGCAACATCCTCGCCGCCGCTGAACTGTCGCACCAAACCAACACCCTGCCCGAAGTGTGCGGCCGGGTGTGCCCGCAAGACCGTCTGTGCGAGGGTGCTTGCACCCTCAACGACGGTTTTGGCGCGGTGACCATCGGTTCGGTCGAGAAGTACATCACCGACACCGCCTTCGCCATGGGCTGGCGCCCGGACATGTCCAAAGTGGTGCCGACCGGCAAGCGCGTGGCAATCATCGGCGCCGGGCCTGCGGGTCTGGGCTGCGCTGACGTGCTGGTGCGTGGCGGGGTGACCCCGGTGGTCTTCGACAAGAACCCGGAAATCGGCGGTCTGCTGACCTTCGGCATCCCGGAGTTCAAGTTGGAGAAAACCGTACTGAGCAATCGCCGCGAAGTCTTCACCGGCATGGGTATCGAGTTCCGCCTCAATACCGAAATCGGTAAAGACATCAGCATGGAAGAACTGCTGGCCGAGTACGACGCGGTCTTTATGGGCATGGGCACCTACACCTACATGAAAGGTGGTTTTGCCGGTGAAGACTTGCCGGGCGTGCACGACGCGCTGGATTTCCTGATTGCCAACGTCAACCGCAACCTGGGCTTTGAAAAATCCCCGGAAGACTTCGTCGACATGAAAGGCAAAAAGGTCGTGGTGCTGGGCGGTGGTGACACCGCCATGGACTGCAACCGGACCTCGATCCGCCAGGGCGCCAAATCGGTGACCTGTGCGTACCGTCGTGACGAAGCCAACATGCCCGGTTCGCGCAAAGAGGTTAAAAACGCCAAGGAAGAAGGCGTGAAATTCCTCTATAACCGTCAGCCGATTGCGATTGTCGGTGAAGGCAAGGTGGAAGGCGTGAAAGTGGTCGAGACCCGTCTCGGCGAGCCGGATGCCCGTGGCCGTCGCAGCCCTGAGCCGATTCCGGGTTCCGAAGAGATCATCCCGGCAGACGCCGTGATCATCGCGTTCGGCTTCCGCCCGAGCCCGGCGCCGTGGTTTGAGCAGTTCGACATCGCCACCGACAGCCAGGGCCGCGTGATTGCGCCTGAGCAGTCGCAGTTCAAGCACCAGACCAGCCACCCGAAGATCTTCGCCGGTGGCGACATGGTGCGCGGTTCTGACCTGGTGGTGACCGCGATCTTCGAAGGCCGCACCGCGGCAGAAGGGATCATGGACTACCTGGGCGTCTAACCTGCCCCCTGTAGCCGCTGCCGCAGGCTGCGATCGAGCCCGAAGGGGTCGTGCTTTTCTTTGAAGAGCGAAGGCCCTTCGGCCCTTATCGCAGCCTGCGGCAGCGGCTACAGGGCGGCGATGTAGTGCGTCACCCCCGCGTCAAATCGCCCCGATAGATAAAAGGCACGGCTCTTGCCGTGCCTTTTGCGTCTGTCTCTGAGAAAATGCCCCCACTTTTTTTCCGGATGCAGACATGACTGATCTCAAGAATGACCGTTTCCTTCGCGCTTTGCTCAAGCAACCCGTAGACGTAACGCCTGTCTGGATGATGCGTCAGGCCGGCCGCTACTTGCCGGAATACCGTGCCAGCCGCGCCAAGGCCGGTGACTTCATGAGCCTGTGCAAGAATGCTGAATTCGCCTGTGAAGTCACTATGCAGCCTCTGGACCGCTTCCCTCAGCTGGACGCGGCCATCCTGTTTTCCGACATCCTGACCATTCCTGATGCCATGGGCCAAGGCCTGTATTTTGAAACCGGCGAAGGTCCGCGCTTCAAAAAGGTCGTCAGCACCCTGGCCGATATCGAAGCCTTGCCGATCCCGGATCCGCAAAAAGACCTTGGCTACGTGATGAACGCGGTCAGCACCATCCGCCGCGAACTCAACGGCCGTGTGCCGTTGATCGGTTTCTCGGGCAGCCCGTGGACGCTGGCCACTTACATGGTCGAAGGCGGTTCATCCAAAGACTTCCGCAAAACCAAAGCCATGCTCTACGACACGCCGCAGGCCATGCACTTGCTGCTCGACAAGTTGGCGCAGTCGGTCACCTCGTACCTCAACGGGCAAATTCACGCGGGCGCGCAAGCGGTGCAGATTTTCGACACCTGGGGCGGCAACCTGTCGTCCGCGGCGTATCAAGAGTTCTCGCTGGCCTACATGCGCAAAATCGTCAGCGGACTGATCCGCGAGCACGAAGGTCGCAAAGTGCCGGTGATCCTGTTCACCAAAAATGGCGGCCTGTGGCTGGAAAGCATTGCTGATGCCGGCGCCGATGCGTTGGGCCTGGACTGGACCTGCGATCTGGGCGAAGCCCGCCGCCGCGTGGGCAACAAAGTGGCCCTGCAAGGCAACATGGACCCGACCGTGCTGTACGCGAACCCCGAGGCCATTCGCACCGAGGTTAAACGTATTCTCGCCAGTTACGGCAAAGGTTCGGGCCATGTGTTTAACCTGGGCCACGGCATAACCCCGGAAGTTAAACCTGAACACGCCGGTGCGTTTATCAGCGCTGTGCATGAGTTCTCGGGGCAATACCACGAATAAGTGCAGTTGTTGGAAGTGACCCTCGCTAAAACGCCCGGTTAATGCCGGGCGTTTTTTTATGCGTGCAAATAAAATAATTCAGACTTCCCTTATATATATTTAGGAAGAGTCCTACATATTTAAATATCAGAATAAGTAAAATTTCCCACCCTGATTTCGGGCGGCCATGAATTATTTAAAACTTTCAGGCTGTCACGTAGGAAGTTTCTTAGTTTGTTGTAGTTGCCCGTGGTAGGGCTCTCTCTGTCATATCGCGTTGTTTATATCGTTGTGCGTTTAACAGAGAGCGCAATTTTTATCATTTATATAAAAAATAGAATGAGGCTTATATGGCTATTACACTGTCAAAGTCCCGCAATTTGATGCTGTGCGCATCATCCTTAACGCTGATGGCTACCCTGTTTACGGCTCAACAGGCAGCTGCTCACGGTTACATGAACTCCCCGCCATCGCGGGCTTATGCATGTCAGCAAGGGCTGAACATTGATTGCGGCCAGGCCCAGTATGAGCCACAGTCAGTCGGCGAAGCGCCTAAGGGGTTTCCTGAGTTCGGCCCGGCCGATGGCAAAATCGCCAGTGGTGGCCATGCCAGCTTCGCGGCACTGGACGCCCAGTCTGCCAACCGCTGGCACCTGACTGAAATCAAGGACCACAACATCGAGTTCAGCTGGTTCTACACCGCTGCCCATAAAAGCACGCGCTGGCAGTACTTCATCACCAAAGGTGGCTGGAACCCCAACCTGCCGATTTCCCGCGACAGTTTTGAACTGACGCCGTTCTGCCAGGTGGAAGGGGGTGGCGGTATCCCTATCGACGGGGCTGAGGGCGGTACAGGCCAGGGCAAGGACAAACACAGCTGCTCGATCCCGTCAGACCGTAGTGGCCACCACCTTATTCTGGGTGTCTGGACGATTGATGACACCTCCGCTGCGTTCTATGACGTCGTAGATGTCAATATCACCGCGCAGAGCGCAGACCCGGATGGCTGGAAAAACGTGGGTTCTATCTCGCAAACCCAAACATTGCAGCCAGGTGATTCGGTCAAGGCACGCGCCTTTACCGGCAGCTCCGAGAGCGCGGAATATACCTTCGGCGTAACCATTGAGAAGCCAGAAGAAGGCCAGCCGGCCAACTGGTCCTACAAATTGGCAGAAACCGTGAACGCGGCGAACAAGCCTTTGGTACGTGCAGGCGTGCGCAATGAAAACGGTGACATTGAGCCGATCAAAGGCGCAAACACCCTTTACGTGAAGCCCGAGAGCGGCGTTACCCGCTACGAGATGCAGACCGTGATGGTGCCAGATCCGGGTGCCTACCTGCACCTGCATGATGTGGCGCCGGAGTACGTGCTGGACAAAGGCAAGGGCACTGTTGGCTTTACGGTAATGACCAACAAAAATGTCACGCTGGAAGCCACGGTGTTCAACGCCACCCACAAACAAGTGGGCTACACCAAGCAAACCGTCAGCGCTACCACGTCACCGGTCAGCATTGCGGTGACCAGCGCACCGGGCGAGCACTCCTTGAAACTGATTGCGACCAGCCAGGATGGTCGTGAAAACTTCCAGGACCTCAAGTCGATCAACCTGACCGGCGAAGGCGGTGCTCAGGAATATGACTTCGTGTTCCCTGAAGGCATTGCCGGTTACAAGGCGGGCACGTTAGTGCTTCAACCTAAAAACGACAAAGTCTATGAGTGCCAGCCGTTCCCGAATTCGGGCTACTGCATTCAATACAACCCGAATGCCAATGGTTTCGAACCGGGCGTTGGTGCGAGCTGGAACATGGCGTGGACTGAGAAGTAACTCCACGTGATCAAGTCTGGATAACGTTTTTAATTTAATCGTTATCCACCGACAACTGTAGGAGTGAGCTTGTCTCGCGATCTTTTAAAACAATCAAAAGATCGCGAGGCAAGCTCGCTCCTACACGGTTCGTTTTAACAGTGAGTGATTTTTTATTTATTAATGGCTTGCAGATGAAAAGGTTTTGAATAATTTTTCGGGTGCCATAACTCGCCACTTACCGCTCATCTTGAAGGTGCTGCTGTGGGGGGCGTGTTTCGGATATGGCGGGCACTTAGCCTGGCAAGAGTGGTTATACCGCCAGGCACTGGCCGCGCCGGTTATTGCCTCGGCTCGCCCGGCGCCCGCGCCTGCGCTTGAGTCTTTTCAGCCAGAGGCCATCGCCAGCGTGCTGGGCCTTGCGCCTGAAGGCGCATTGGCACACAGCGCCGAGCCGCTGGAGCTGCGCGCCAGCCTTGTGTCCAGCCATGGCGCGTCGCAGGCGTTGCTGGCGGGCAGCCAGCAAGCGCGCTTTTACCGCGTCGGTGAGCGGCTCCCGGGGGGCAGCGTGTTGCGCCGGGTCGAGGTGTCGCACGTGGTGTTGTGGCGCAACAACCGCGAAGAGCGCCTGCTGCTCAAGCCGCCCAGTCGCCATGTTTTACCCGCCAGCCAAACGCCCGCCACCCCGGCCCAGGCAACCTCCCTTTATCTGCGGCCCCTTGCCGAACAACCTTAGAGAAGCATCATGACCAGGCCCAACGTGTTCGGCATCGGCCGTCTTTTACTGTGTAGCGTTGTGCTCAGCACCGCGCTAGTGCAAAGCGAGGCGCTGGCCGATGAGCCGTATTGGCAATTGGCAATGAAAGACGCCGAGCTGCGCGAAATCGTGCAGGAAATGTCATCGGTACTGGGCGCCACCATCGTGCTCGACCCTCGGGTGCAGGGCCGCATCACTGTAATGTCTGAAGCGCCGCTGGACCGTGAAGGGGTGCGCGAGCTGTTTTACGCGGTACTGGATGCCCACGGTTTTGCCGTGGTCGATCAAGGTGATCGTTTATTGATCATTCCCGCCGCTGAGGCCAAAGCCCGCGCGGGCAACCCGGATGGCTCCGATCAGGCCTTTGTCACCCAGGTCATCGAACTTAATGCCAGCGTCGCGGCTGACGTGGCGGGGCTGCTGCGGCCCTTGGTATCGACCAACGGGTATGTCGGGCCTTCGGCGTCGGCCAATGCGTTGATCATTACTGACACCGCCTCCAATACCCGGCGTATTGCCGAGCTGGTTCGCCAACTGGATGGCGGCACGCGGCATGACTATTCGGTGGTCGAGTTGCGCCATGCGCAGGCCAGTGATGTGGCCAAGGTCATGCAGCAGTCGCTGGGCAAAAAAGCTGAAGGGCCGAGCAGCCAGGTGATTGCCGATGCGTCGGCCAACCGGCTGGTCATTCTGGGCAACAAGCCGGTGCGTGAACGCTTGAGCAAACTGGCGCATTCGCTGGACACAAAACCGACGCAACAGTCCGAAAACTCACGGGTCATTCGTCTTCGTCACAGTGACGCCAAGCAATTGGCCGAGGTGCTTGAAACCGTTGCCCAGGGCATGCAGCAAGACACCGCACTGGCCGGTGCCACGCAAAAGGCATCGACAAGCGAGGTCATGGTGGCCGCCGATGAAGGCCAAAATGCGTTGGTGATCATGGCTGATCCGGCGAAAGTGCGAAGCCTGGAAAGCATCGTGCGCCAACTCGATCAGCCGCGCTCGCAGGTGTTGATCCATGCCGCCATCGTCGAAATCTCTGGCGACATTGTGAACACCCTGGGCGTGCAATGGGGGGTGAACAGCGGCAGCGCTCAGGGTGGGATCACCTTCCCGGGCACCAATATCCAGGTCGGCGCACTCGCGGGGCCCAATCCTGCGCTGCCCGAAGGGGCTGTGCTGCAACTGGGCGGTGACCGCTTCAATGCGTTGATCTCGGCGCTGGCCAGTGACACCAACAACAACATATTGTCGACGCCAAGCTTATTAACGCTGGATAACCAGGAGGCGAGTATTTTAGTGGGGCAAAACGTACCCTTGAAGTCCTCTACTCAGAACAGCTCTGGCAACAACGATAACCCCTTCACCACATTTACCCGTCAAGACATCGGCATCAGCCTCAAAATCAAGCCGCACATCAACGAAGGTTCATTGTTGCGCCTTGAAGTCGAGCAGGAAAACTCCGAGTTGGCCCCTTCGCTGCAAGGCGAGGACTCAACGGATCTGATCACCAACAAGCGCACCCTGAAAAGCACCATCCTGGCTGAAGATGGTGAAATCATCGTCATCGGCGGTTTGATCAAAGACAGCGTACGCACCCAGGTCAGCGGCGTGCCGTTGCTGCGCGACATTCCCTATTTGGGCGCGTTGTTTCGCTGGAGCAGAGACGAGCACACCAAAACCAACCTGATGGTCTTTGTGCGCCCGACCATTGTGCGCAGCAAGCACGATATCCGTGAGATCAGCGAAGACCGATACAACGCATTGCGAAATCTCAGCCAACCGTCGTCCAAAGACACTAACTCGCTGCTGCTGCCCAGCGACCCGCACCAGATGTTTGACGGTAACCTGCAAGACCCGAATACCGTCGATCTGCGCCGCCCCAAAGCTGACCGCCCATGAGCCAGCCGCCAGTGCGCTTGCCCTACAGCTTTGCCCGGCGTTTTGGGGTGCTACTGGACACCTCGACCCAGCCTGCAAGCTTGCTGATACGCAGCGACACACCGCTGACCGTGTTGGCCGAAGTGCAGCGCTGGGCGGGTGTAGACGTGCAACTGCAACGGCTGCCGGATGCACTGTTCAGCGAGCGCCTGACCCACAGCTACAGCGCCGGGCAAAGCGCGGCCGAGCAAGTTGCCCAGGGGCTCGACAGCGAGCTCGACCTGATGAGCGTGGCCGAGCAAGTGCCGCAAACCGCCGACCTGCTGGAGCAGGAGGGTGATGCGCCGATCATTCGTTTGATCAACGCGCTGCTGCGTGAAGCCATGCGCGAGAAAGCCTCGGATGTGCACCTGGAAACCTTCGAGCATTACCTGTCGGTACGCATGCGCATCGATGGCCAACTGCGCGAAGTGCTGCGGCCCAAACGTGAGCTGGCGAACTTGCTGGTGTCGCGGATCAAAGTCATGGCGCGCCTCGACATCGCTGAAAAGCGCGTGCCGCAAGACGGCCGCATCAGCCTGCGATTAGCCGGGCATGAAGTCGATGTGCGCGTCTCGACCTTGCCTTCAGCCCATGGCGAACGGGTGGTGATGCGCCTGCTCGACAAACAGGCCGGGCGCCTCGACCTGCAATGCCTGGGCATGCCCGCAGCCACCCTGAGCCGCTTTGAACACATCCTGGCCCGGCCCCACGGGATTTTTCTGGTGACCGGGCCTACCGGCTCGGGCAAAACCACCAGCCTGTATGCCGCGCTCAGCCACCTCAACGCGCCGACCCGCAACATCCTGACCGTCGAAGACCCGGTGGAATACCACCTGCCGGGCATCGGTCAGACGCCGGTCAACAGCAAGGCCAACATGACGTTCGCCCGTGGGTTGCGGGCGATTTTGCGCCAGGACCCGGACGTGGTCATGGTCGGTGAAATCCGTGACCACGAAACCGCAGACATCGCCGTACAAGCCTCGCTCACCGGGCACCTGGTGCTGTCGACCCTGCACACCAACAGCGCAGTGGGCGCGGTCACCCGCCTGGTCGACATGGGCGTTGATGCCTACCTGCTGGCGTCCTCGCTGGTCGGCGTGCTGGCCCAGCGTTTGTTGCGCACCCTGTGTGCCGACTGCAAAACCCCGTATCGCGCCGACCCGCAGCAATGCCAGCGCCTGGGGCTCGATCCACAGGCTGGCATCACCTTGTACCAGCCGCAGGGCTGCCGCCAGTGCCAGCAAGGTTATCGAGGGCGCACCGGGATTTACGAACTGGTCGGCATCACCCCGGCACTGGCCGAGCTGATCCATCAAGGGGCCAGCGAGCCGGACCTCATACGCGTGGCGCGCGAGCACGCCCCCAGTTTGTTTCAGGACGGCCAGCGCCTGGTGCTTGAAGGCCTGACCAGCTTTGACGAACTGCTGCGCGTAACCCTGGAGGACTGAGCATGCCGACCTTTGACTACCGGGCGCAGGACGCCAACGGGCGCAACTGCCGAGGCCAGCAAGAGGCCGACAACGCCCGGCATGCGCGGCAGTTATTGCGCGAGCGCGGTTTGCGCCCGAGCCAGTTGAGCGAAGCCCGAACACACCGTGCGACGCAATCGCGGGGGCGGCTGGGCGTTACGGATCTGGCCCTTGTCACGCGGCAACTGTCGACCTTGATCCATGCCGGTTTGCCCCTCGAAGAAGCCCTGGGCGCGGTAGCGGCGCAGAGTACCAAGCGCCACGTCAGCAGTGTATTGCTCGCGGTGCGTAACCGCGTCACCGAAGGCCATGCCTTGGCGACAGCGCTGTCAGCGTTCCCCCGGGCCTTCCCGGAACTGTTTTGCGCCACCGTGGCGGCGGGCGAGCGCAGCGGCCATTTGGGCCATGTGCTCGAACAGCTCGCCGACTACACCGAAGCCCGCCATGCCTCGCGCCAGAAGATCCAGCTGGCGCTGGTGTACCCGCTGATTCTGTTGATTGCCTCGTTCGCCATCGTCGGCTTTCTGCTGGGTTACGTGGTGCCGGATGTGGTCAAGATTTTTGTTAACAGTGGCCAGCCATTGCCCGTGCTGACCCAGGCGATGATCGCCCTGAGCACCGGTTTGCGTGATTACGGCTGGCTGCTGTTGCTGCTGGTACTCGCCGCCCTGGGTGCGGCGCGTTGGGCGTTGTTGCAACCGGCCTTGAAGCTGCGCTGGCATGCGCTGCTGCTCAATGTGCCCATGATCGGCGGGGTGCTGCGCGCCATGGAGGCGGCGCGTTTTGCCAGCACCTTGTCGATCCTGGGCAAAAGCGCCGTGCCGCTGGTGGATGCCCTGGAAATCTCGGCCACGGTGATCGCCAACCTCGCCATCCGCCACCGCATGCTCGATGTCGCCCGCACCGTGCGTGAAGGCGCCACGCTGGCCCGTGGCCTGGAACGCAGCGGCGACATCCCGCCGATGATGCTGCACCTGATTGCCAGCGGCGAACGTGCGGGTGAACTGGACAGCATGCTGGCGCGGGCCGCCGAACAGCAGGAAAAAACCCTCGCAGCACGCATTGCGCTGGTGGTGAGTTTGTTTGAACCGATCATGTTGGTGCTGATGGGCGGCGTGGTTTTGCTGATCGTCATGGCCATCTTGTTGCCGATCCTTAGCCTCAATCAACTGGTGAATTGACCGATGAATACCCTTCGTACATCAACTCAACGTGGCTTTACCCTGATTGAAATCATGGTGGTGGTGGTCATCATCGGCGTGCTGGGTGCCATTGTCGTGCCGCAGTTCATGAGCCGCCCTGACCAGGCCAAAGTCACCGCGGCGCGCACCGACATCCAGGCCATCAGCACCGCCCTGGAAATGTACCGCCTCGATACCTTCAACTACCCCTCGACCCAGCAAGGCCTTGAAGCCTTGGTGACTCGGCCTGCGGGCACGCCGCTGGCGAGAAACTGGAACCCGCAGGGTTACCTCAAAAGCCTGCCGGTCGACCCTTGGGGCACGCCGTACCAATACCTCAACCCCGGCAGCCACTCGGCCGGGTATGACCTGTTTTCCTTTGGCGCAGACGGTGTGCAGGGTGGCGAAGGCTTTGCCACAGACATTGGCAACTGGAGCAACTGAGGCATGCGCGATTCATCGCTGGGTTTCACCCTGATCGAACTGATGGTGGTGATTGTCATGATTGGCGTGCTGGTCTCAATGGTGCACATCAGCCAGGGTGACAAACGCGCCCGCGATGCGCGGCAAGAAGCGCAGGTCATGCTCGCCCTGATGCAGGGGTTGCGCGAAAAGGCCGTGCTGGAAGGGCAGGAATACGGTCTGCGACTGGAACCCGAAGCCTATCAACAGATGCGCCTGCAAGGGGCGACCTGGCAAGCCGTTGAAGCGCCAGTGAAATTACCCCCCGGGGTGCTGCTGACCCTGGTGCTGGAAGGGCGTGTACACAGCCTTGTCGCAGGCGATCAAACCCCTCATTTGCTGTGGCTCAGCAGTGATGAAAACACCCCCTTTGCTTTGCACTTTGAGAGCCCGCCGCTGCGCTGGCAGAGCCTCTACAGCGATGGCCTTGGCAACCCGCTGCTCGAAGCGTCCGAGGTCACGGATGCGCACTGAAAAAGGCTTTACCTTGCTGGAAGTGATGATCACCCTGGCCATTTTCGCGACCCTGGCGGCGGCGGTCATGTCGGCCAGCCAATACGTCTTGGGGCAAAGCGCCCGGGTTGAAGCCCGGCTGCTGGCGGGCTGGTTGGCAGACAACCACCTGAGTGAACTGCATTTGCAGAGCGCCACCCTGGCCATGGGTTCAAAAACGCTCAACCCGCGTTTTGCCCAACGCGAGTGGCGCCTGTTTCAACACATCGCCAGCGAGCCCGACACAGGCCTGTTACGCGTGGAACTGAGCGTCAGCCCGGCGGGCAGTGATCAGGCATTGCTCAGCGTGACGTACTGGCTGGCGCGCAACCATGACTAAACCGCAAGCGGGCTTCACCTTGCTCGAACTGGTGATCGCCATCGCCATTTTTGCCTTGCTTGGGGTGGCTTGCTGGCGGCTGTTTGACGGCGTGCTGCGCGCTGAACGCAGCAGTAGCGCCCACGAGCAAACCCTGCGCGGCTTGCAGCGCGCGGTGGCGCTGATCGAGCGCGATATGTTGCACCTGCACACCTCGGCCAAGGCGCCGGGGCTGGCGCTGTATCCCAACCAGCTCAACGTGCGCCGCGCCAACTGGCGCAACCCGCTGGGCCAGCCGCGCAGCGAACTGCAAGACGTCAGTTACACACTGGAAAACGGCGAGCTTTGGCGCTACAGCCAGGGGCTGGAAGGCGGCGCACTGCAAAAGCAAAAACTGCTCACTGACGTGCGCGATCTGCGCTGGCGGCTGTACGACCCCGCCGTGGGGTGGCGCACCGATTGGCCCACTGGCAAAGCGGCCCCCAAGGGAACGCCGCAAGCCCTGGAGTTGCAGTTTTCGGCGGGGCGATTTGAGCAGCTTCGCCGCGTGATGTTGCTACCGGAGGGCCAATGATGCGCAAGGGGCAGCAAGGCATTGCACTGCTCACCGTGCTGCTGGTGATGAGCCTTGCGCTGCTGGTGACTGCCGGCATGTTGCGCAGCCACCGCCTGGCCTTGCACAGCAGCGCTCAGCAGCTCCATCAACTGCAATTGCGCCAGTCGGCGTTTGCCGGGGAGGCCTGGGGGCGAGAGCGTTTGCACACGTTGCTGGCAGACCCCAAGTTACCCGTTGCTGCAGGCCAGGCCTGGGCCAAAAGTCGGCCCGAATGGCTGATCGACAACGGCCACATTGAGGTAGACATCGAAGACTTGGCCGCCCGTTTCAACGTCAGCGCCTTGCTCACTCAAGGTGCTGTCGACGAGGTGCTGAAACAACGTTGGTTGCGCCTGCAAACTCAACTCGATCTGCCGCCCATAGACGCCAGCGCGCTGCAAGGTCTGAACCTGAGCGACATCAGCCAATTGCGCAGCGTGCCGGGTGTCGACGCCCGCTGGTACACGCGCATGCAGCCGTGGATCGCCCTGCTGGGCAAAGACGCGACACTCAACATCAACACCGCCTCCGTCACGTTGCTCGCTACCCTCGAAGGCGTGACACCGGCCATGGCCCGTCGCTCAGTGAGCGAGCGCCCGTTGCAGGGGTACGCCAGCGTTGAGGACTTCACCTTCACCCCGGCGCTGATCGGCCTGGGGCTTCAGGCGACAGGGCTGGGCACCACCAGCCGCTGGTTTCGCATTACCACCCACGTGCGTGTGGGGCAAAGCCGTTTACGCCTTGAAAGCGATATGGCCCGCGACCTCAAAACCGGCCGATGGCACCTTCTCCAGCGGCGCCTTTTGGCGCCTGAACACAGTGAACCTTCTTGATGAACAGCCGGCTTTATCTCAGCGCTCACAGCGATACGCGGGTCTACCTGTGGCACGGCGAAAAAACCGCACACGAAACCTCACTGAACGAGGTCGCCGAGGTATTGGGCGCGCACGATGTGCAGCTGATTCTGCCAATGGAAATGTGCAGTTGGCTGCTGACCGAACCCTGGCCGGGCAGGCGCCGACCCAGCGCTCAGGCCCTGGCCTTTGCGGTCGAGGATCAACTGGCGGACGATCTTGATGAACTGCACATCGCCGTCGGCCCCCTGGATGCGCAACGGCGTTATCCGTTGCTGGTGATTAACCGTCAGCGCTTCAAAAATGTCTTGGCGCAGTTGCAGGCCCGTGGGTTGAACATCGCCAGCGTGTACGTGGATGCCGACCTGTTGCCCCGTGAGCAACCGAGCATCGCGTGGTGGGACGGGCGCTGGCTGGCGGGCGGCGCGCTGGACTTGCGCCTTGCGTTAACCCCTCAGGCGCTGGAGGCCCTGAAAGACGGGCCGCTCGGTACGGCGGTTGAACACACGTTTGATCTGGGTAGCGTGCCGCTTGGCGCCATCAACCTGCTGCAAGGCGAGTACCGGCGCACGTCGCAGCGGCTGCCGTGGCGGGGTGTCAGTGTGGCCGCCTTGCTCATCGTTGCCATGGCCGTGGGGGCGAGTCACCTGCGCAGCAGCTTTGTTGAGAGTGAAGCGGCGCGCCTTTATGCCCAAAGTGAACAGCGTTTTAAAGCGTTGTACCCGGAGCACACCCGCATCGTCGATTTGTCTGCGCAGCTCAACGCCCTGCAACAACAAGGCGCGGCCCGGCAAAACGGGCACATGGCGCGCTTGCTTCAGCTAACCCAGCACGTGATCGGTGCCAGCAGCGTGGACGTGCAACGCATGGAATGGCGCGCCACGGTCGGCTGGACCTTAACCATCACCGCCAACAGCTTTGCCGAGCTTGAACACCTGCGCGAGCGCGGCCTGCAAAGCGCACTGCCGATCACCTTGGGCAACGCCAGCCAACAGGGCAACCGGGTGCAGGCTTTACTCACCCTGGAGGACGTTTTATGAAAGCTCGTGTGCGTGAGCGCTGGCGGCAACTGCCACGCCGTGATCGCCAATTGTGCGGTGTACTCGCGGTGTTCTTGTCGATGGTGTTTGGTTTTTATGGGTTTTGGCAGCCCGCGCAGCAACGGCTGGCGGCGGCGCAAACGCTGTATGCCCAGCGCGTTGCCCAAGCGGGTGAGGTGCAGCGAGCACAACCCACGCGCGCGATCCGGGTATATACGCAACCGTTGAGTAGCCGCCTCAGCGAAAGCGCCGCGAGCGCGGGGCTTCAGGTGCAGCAGTTTGACGTGGACACCCAACGGATACGCATCAGCCTGAGCGGCAATGCCATGGCGGTGCTAGCGTGGCTTAACCGTATCGAACAAGAAGGCGCCGAGTTCGAAAGCCTGAGCCTGGAAAAAAGCGCTCAGGTGCTGCAGGTGCAGTTAAAGATCAGCAACCTATAAACCACTTTCACAATCACAGCCTGCGCGTTCACGCGTTGTGGGTATTACCCGGCAACGCGGGCAGCTTGGCCAAACGCAACGCCACCAGCAGGGCAATCACCAGCAAACCGCCGATAAACGCACCGATGCCGTTCCAGCCCGCGTAGTGCCAGAAAAAGCCCCCGGCGGTCCCGGCCACACTCGACCCGGCGTAGTAACAGAACAGGTACAGCGACGAGGCCTGGCCTTTGGCTTTGGTCGCCCGGCGGCCGATCCAGCTGCTGGCCACCGAGTGCGCACCAAAGAAGCCGAAGGTGAACAGCAGCATGCCGATAATCACCAGCGCGATGGGTTCGAACAGGGTCAGCGCAATGCCCGCCAGCATCAGCACAATCACCGCCCACAGCACCTTGCGACGGCCCAGCTTGTCCGCCAGTGCGCCAATCTGCGCCGAACTGTAAATGCCCGACAGGTACACCACCGAGAGCAAGCCCACCACGGCCTGGTTCATGTTGTACGGGTCAGCCAGCAAGCGATAACCGATGTAGTTGAACAGCGTCACAAAGCTGCCCATCAGCAAAAACGCTTCGAGAAACAGCCATGGCAAACCGGCGTCACGAAAGTGCATGGTGAAGCCGTTCAACAGGCTGCGCGGGTTCATGGTTTGCGGGCGGAAGTTACGCGACTCCGGCAAGATCTTCACAAACACCATGGCCAGCACCAACGCCAGGCCGCCAATCACCAGCATCGCCGTGTGCCAGCTGACAAAGTCGATCAACACGCCGGTGATCAAACGCCCGCTCATCCCGCCAATCGCATTGCCGCCGATGTACAACCCCATCGCCAGGCCAATGTGCTGCGGGTGGATCTCCTCGCTCAAGTAGGTCATGGCAACGGCGGCCAGCCCGCTCAGCGACAAGCCCACCAGCGCGCGGGTAATCAGCACGCCTTCCCAGCTCGGCATCCACGCACTGAGCACGGTGAATACCGCCGCGCTGAACAGCGCCGAGACCATCACCGGCTTGCGCCCGATGGCATCAGAAATAGGGCCGGTTACCAACAGGCCGATAGCCAGCATCCCGGTGGCCACCGACAAAATCAGACTGCTTTGCGCGGCGTTGATCCCGTATTCATGGGACAGCATCGGCATCATCGGCTGCACGCAATACAGCAAGGCAAACGTCGCAAAGCCCCCCGAGAACAGCGCCAGCACCGTGCGCATGAACATCGGCGTGCCTTTCTCGATAAAAACGTCATTGAGTTGAGCGACAACATCATCCAGCGCCGTGGGCGGGATTTCGTGAGCGAGCGGGGCGACAGCAGTTTTCACGGGGACCTCATAACGCGTATAGCCAAACGGCAATGGCAAAAGAATATAGCCCCCTAACGATTCTTTCCAATATATTATTCGACCTGTTTGATAGGTTTAACGACTCAATGGAGCTTGCATGGAACTGCGCCATTTACGCTATTTCATCGCCGTCGCCGAAGAACTGCACTTTGGCCGGGCCGCCCAGGTGCTGGGCATCTCTCAACCGCCGCTGAGCCAGCAAATACAGGCGCTGGAAGAAGAGCTCGGCGCGCGGCTGTTTGAACGTACCAACCGTCGGGTCGCCCTCAGCGAAGCCGGGCGATTGTTTCTCGATGAAGCGCGCCAAGTGCTGGCGCAAGTGGATAAAGCCGCCGACGTCGCCCGCCGTGCGCAACTGGGCGAACTGGGTGAAATGAAAATTGGCTTCACCTCTTCAGCGCCGTTTAATTCAAGTATCCCGCAGGCCATTTTTGCCTTTCGTCAGGCCTTCCCGGCGGTGCACTTAAATCTCCTGGAAATGAGCAGCCGCGACGTGGCGGAAGCGTTGGTAGAAGAGTCGATAGAAATCGGCGTCATGCGCCCGTTTCCGCTGGCGGACTCGCTGGTGGCCGTCGAACTGTTCCGCGAGACTTTGGTGGCGGTCATCCAGGCCGAACACCCGCTGGCCGAAGGCAGCGAAAACGGCCTCTACATCGGGGCATTGGCTGACGAACCGTTCGTCTTCTTCCCACGCAGCTACGGCAGCGGGTTATATGCACAACTGCTGAGCCTGGCGCGTCAGGCCGGTTTCAGCCCGCACATCGCCCAAGAAGCGGGCGAAGCCATGACCATCATTGGCCTGGTCTCTGCGGGGTTGGGCGTGTCCGTACTGCCCGCATCGTTCCAGCACATGCGCATCAAAGGCGTCGTCTACCGCCCCCTGCTCGACGCCGACGCCAGCACCGCCGTGTGGCTGGTGCAACGCAAAGGCAACACCTCGCCAATGGCCAAAGCGTTTGCGGAGTTGGTGACACGCAAGATGGTGAAGCCCGAGAAGTGAACGGATATCGCTGACATAACAAAAAGGCCTTCCTGACGAGAGGGAGTGTTAGAAGCTGATGCCTTGGGTGTAACCTTTGGGCTACGTTTTGTGGATGATTGAAATTATCCGCAGCTCAAGTTTTTCGCGCTGGTTGGCAGATTTGCCAGACGGTCGGGCGCGTGCTCGTATCTTGCTCAGGCTTGATCGAATGGCCGAAGGCAATTTTGGTGATACCAAGTTTGTTGGGGCAGGATTGAAAGAGGCCCGTGTTGATTACGGTCCGGGTTACCGCTTGTACTTCATCCAGCACGGCCAATGCTGGGTGGTTTTATTGTGTGCCGGCGATAAAAGCAGTCAAACCCGCGATATCAAACAAGCGCGACTGATAGCCAAAGACTGGAAGGAGTACACCCTTTGACCGAAAAATTCACCCGCTGGGACAGCGCCGAATTCCTCAAAACCGAAGAGGATATAGGTTATTACCTGGAAGCTTGCATGGAGGAGGCCGGCGATGACCCTGCCTTTATTGCCAAAGCGCTTGGCACCATTGCTCGAGCGCGTGGCATGAGCCAAGTCGCGCGGGATGCAGGTCTTTCAAGAGAAAGCTTGTACCGAGCGCTGTCCGGGGAGGGTAACCCGGAGTTTGGAACCATACTCAAAGTGGCCAAGGCGCTAGGGCTAAAACTACACATCTCCAAGTGAGCGGGTGGGGCCTTCCTGATTCGGTTAGCGCCATATCACGGTTCATGCCGACGGCTGCGCTCGGCAGCGCAACGGCCAAGATCAAAAGATCGCGAGCAAGCTCGCTCCTTGGGTGGTGTGGCGCACACAAATCCTGTAGTCGCTGACGAGGTACGAAGGCTGCGATCGGGCGCGCAGCGTCCGCAAAACCATTCACAACGGCCACGATCAAAAGATCGCGAGCAAGCTCGCTCCTACAGGGTGGTGTGGCGCACACAAATCCTGTAGTCGCTGACGAGGTACGAAGGCTGCGATCGGCTGCGCAGCGTCCGCAAAACCATTCACAACGGCCACGATCAAAAGACCGCAGCCTGTGAACTTTTTTACCCCGCCAATAACTTATCCACAGACGCTTTGACCTGATGGATCAAATGCACCACCGCCAACGCTACGTCGCGGTTCAGGCCTTGCAGGTTATCGGCCGACGCATACGCCGTCGCAAGCGCGCACCGCAACAGTTCGTCAGTGTGTTCGAGGTTTTGTTCGTATTCGGGTGTGTGAGTCATGGTTTTACTCCGCTAAAAAGTTTGGGAGCTTTCACCATTTGCTTGCACACAAAGAGGGTGGCAGCTGTACGCGGGTGTGCAAGACCGGTCGATATAGAGCGGAGTTCCGGCAGGCCCGAAGACCTCCCACGTACAGCCACCATGAAACTGATTTTTCTGGCAGTCATTGTCTGGCTCTAACTTCGATTCGAACTTGCACGTCCGGCCATCCATGAGGGATGACGAACCGCAGGCTAGCGATCGAAAGAGGCAGGCGCAAGGCCAAGGGATTCTCTAGGAATAGTCCTGCAAAGGAAAGAGACGAGACTTGCGAGTGACCGGGTGAGGCTGGAGATTGAGACATGCGCGGTCATAAAACTCGCCTGGTCCCTTGAAGGCAAAGTTGCTCAGAATCGTTTCTTTTACTTCGGGTTCAACCAATGCCCCTCCTTTATCAGCCAAAAGAAGGCAGTGTGCTTATTTGTGACTTCAGGGGCCATGAAGTACCTGAAATGGTCAAAATCAGGCCTGTTGTAGTCATTCGTAAACACCGCACCAATAAACAGTTGGTGACGGTTATTCCTCTTAGCACAACTGAGCCCCAATCCATGCTGGGACATCACCTTGCGTTGCTGAGTCATTTGCAGGGAGCGAACCCTATGTGCTGGGCAAAATGCGACATGCTGTCGACCGTTAGCCTCGCTCGACTGGATCGAATAAAAACGCGGGACCGTCAGGGCCGTCGTTGTTATGTGGTTTCACAACTTGAAACAGATGAGTTTATTGCAATCAAAGCCGCAGTCCGCTGCGCTCTCGGCTTGTGACACGCGTTTGATTCGACCGACGGGACGTACTCAAGGTTGCCTTAAGCCTTCTTCAGCGCAATACTCGCCACGTTCCCGAAAGGGGCTTGTGAGACTCGGAGGATCCTGGGCAACCAGCCATCACCGAGCCGGACAGACACAGCGCGATGACAAGCCAGTCTGTTTGTGAATAAGGCGCCGCGAGGCGCCTTTGTCGTTTCTGGGGCCAGCCCCAGACGCTCAATTCACCTTCGACAAATCGCCTTTCAGCGCCACGCCCGCAATGATCGCGCCTGCGTGGCATTCGTAGGTTTTCGGGTCTTTGCGTTCGTTGCGTTTGTAGTAGCTGGTGATGTCGGTCACGGCGTTGGCACCGGCCTTTTTGGCCGCGTCATGCAGGGTGATCAACGCCGATTGCAGCGCCCAGGAACACGCCTGATAGTCAGTTTTGTTGAAGGCGTTGGTCTTTTTGTTGGTCACAGCGCCGGGGCTGAGCACGCTGACTTTGCCGCTCGGCGTGTTGCCCGCGAGGTAAAACTTGACGCTGCCGTCGATTTTGCCGGTGCTGATGGCTTCGGTGACCACCTGATCAAACGGCAGGTACAAGGTGGTGTCGCGGGCCTGGCTCACGGCAGGCAGGGCGGACAGCAGAAGGGTGGCAGCTGCCAGCGTTTTGATGTGCATAGGGGGTCTCCTTGACCTCATGACCAGCGGCGAAAGATCAACGAGGTGTTGACGCCGCCGAAGGCAAAATTGTTGTTCATCACATAGTCGTTGTGCATCACGCGGCTTTCGCCGCGCAGGTAGTCCAGTTCAGCGCAACGTGGGTCCACGTCGTGCAGGTTAAGCGTGGGCACGTAGCGGTCGCGGTTCATCATCTCGATGCTGAACCACGACTCCAGCGCGCCACAGGCCCCCAAAGTGTGGCCCAAAAAACTCTTTTGCGAGCTGATGGGCATGTGTTTGCCAAACACGTCATGGGTGGCCTGGGTTTCGGCGATGTCGCCTTGTTCGGTGGCGGTGCCGTGACCGTTCACATAACCGATGGCCTGAGCCGCAATACCCGCGTCTTCCAGCGCCAGTTCCATGGCCCGGCGCATGGTGCTGACCTCGGGGCGGGTGGTGTGCTGGCCGTCTGCGTTGCTGCCAAAACCGACGATTTCAGCATGGATGTGCGCACCGCGAGCCAGCGCATGTTCCAGCTCTTCAAGCACCAGCATGCCGCCCCCCTCACCGATTACCAGGCCATCGCGGCCACTGTCGTAGGGGCTTGGGCTGGTGTGCGGGGCGTCATTTTTAAGGCTGGTGGCGTACAGCGCGTCAAACACCATGGCTTCGGTGGGGCACAGTTCTTCGGCGCCGCCAGCAAGCATTAACGGCAGGCGGCCGAACTTGATGGCTTCGTAGGCATAACCAATGCCCTGGCTGCCGCTGGTGCAGGCGCTGGAGGTCGGGATCAACCGCCCGGTAAGGCCAAAGAAAATGCTGATATTCGCCGCCGTGGTGTGCGGCATCATGCGCACGTAGCTGTTGGCGTTGAGGCCTTCGGCCACTGAGTTGAGCAACATGTTGCCGAAAGCTTTGATTTCGTCCGTGCTGCCGGTGGACGAGCCACACGCCACGCCCATGCGCCCGTCCTGAATGATCGGGTTGCCCAGCAAACCGGCGTCTTGCAGGGCCTGTTCGGCCGCCCCGACCGCCAAGCGCGAGACGCGGCCCATGCTGCGCAGTTGTTTGCGGGTCCAGTGTTGGGGCACAGCAAAGTCATCAATCGGCCCGGCCAAACGGGTGTTGAGTTCAGTAAAACGGTCCCACTCGTCCATGCGCCGAATGCCGCTGCGGCCCGCCTCAAAACGGGCTGAGATGCTGGCCCAGTCACTGCCCAGCGAGGTGATGCCGGCCATGCCGGTAACGACGACGCGCTTCATCAGCACAAGCCTCCGTTGACGGCCAGCACCTGGCGGGTGATATAGCCCGCTTCGGCCGACATCAAAAAGTTGACCGCACCGGCGACTTCTTCCGGGGTGCCCATGCGTTGGGCAGGGATCATTTTCATCAGTTCTTCAACGGGCACATTCTCGTCCAGCATGGCGGTATCGATCAGGCCCGGCGCCACACAGTTAACCGTGATTTTGCGCTTGCCCAGTTCAATGGCGAGGGCTTTGGCGGCGCCGATCAGCCCAGCTTTGGAGGCGCTGTAATTGACCTGGCCGCGATTGCCGATCAGGCCCGACACCGAGGTGATGCACACAATGCGCCCGGCCTGACGACGGCGGATCATGGGCATCATGACCGGGTGCAAGACGTTGTAAAAACCGTCGAGGTTGGTGCGCATCACCTCGTCCCAATCGTCTTCGCTGAGGGCTGGAAACGCGCCGTCACGGGTCAGCCCGGCATTGAGCACCACGCCGTAATAAGCACCGTGGGTTTCAACATCGGCTTCCAGTATTGCCCGGCACTGGGCGCGGTCCGACACGTCGAACTGCAGCACGCGGGCGTTGCGGCCCAGCGCTTGCACGTGCGCCATGACGCTATCGGCTTCGCTGCGCCCACTGCGACAATGCAGCACCAGATCGAAACCGGCCTGGGCCAGACGCAACGCGATGGCACGGCCAATGCCACGGCTAGAGCCAGTGACCAAAATGGACTCAGTCATGGCGAGCCTCCTGAGATGCTTGAGCAAGGTAGTTTTCAGCCTGAGGCGGACGGAACACGTTCAGGCGGGCGGTGGCGTGGATCTGTGGGCCGGTCAGGTGGCACTCAAACACGCCCATGCCGTTGTCGTCTTCGAGCGAGCGCACGGCGTGGATCTGTAGCTCGGCGCCGAGCGGGAAGTGCTCAACGTTGCATTCAAACTTACGGGTGCCGAGCAAAAAGCCCAGCGCCACGGGGTTGCCTGCCTGGCGCGCGCGGCAACCGGCATAGGCGGCCACGCTTTGCGCCATCAACTCGACGCCGACCCAGGCCGGCAGGCTGCCGTCTGCGCGGTTAAACAGGCCGCCCGGGCGCACGGTCAGGCGGGTGTGGATGGTTTCTTCATCACAGGCCAGTACTTGATCGATCAAGATCATGTCGCCGGCGTGGGGCAGCAATTCGGCGAGCGGCCAATCAATCATGGAGCGTCTCCGATAATCAGGCTGACGTTATTACCGCCGAAGGCAAACGAGTTGCTCATCAGGCAGCGCGGGTGTTCGGGGGCCAGAGTAAGGCCGGGGGTGACCCAGTTCAGCGCGGGCAACTGCGGGTCGGGCTGGCCATCCCAGAGGTGCGGGGGCAAGGCGTTGCCATGGCTCAGGCTCAACCAGCAAAACGCGGCCTCCAGCGCCCCGGCGGCACCCAGGGTGTGGCCGGTCATGGGTTTGGTTGACGAGCACGGTACACCGTGTGGGAACACCTGGGCCACGGCCTGGCTTTCCATGGCGTCGTTGTGCTGGGTTGCCGTGCCATGCAGGTTCAAGTAGCCGATCTGGCTGGCCTGCAACCCTGCACGGTGCAAGGCCTGCTGCATGGCGTTTACAGCGCCCCGGCCGCTGGGCTCGGGGGCAGAAATATGGTGCGCATCCGAGCTGGCGCCTGCGCCCAGCAAGGCGATGGGTTGCGCGCCGCTGGCCTGTTTGCTCATTAAAAACAGGGCCGCGCCTTCGCCAATATTGATGCCGCGACGGTTGACCGAAAACGGGTTGCAGCGCTCATCGGCCACCGCTTCAAGGGCTGCAAAACCATTGAGGGTCAGCGTGCATAAACTGTCGACGCCGCCGCACAGCACCACGTCGCACAGGTTCATGCGCAGCAGGCGCTGGGCGCTCATCAGGGCGCGGGCGCTGGAGGTGCAAGCCGTCGAAATAACATAGGTCGGCCCGCTGATGTTTAGCCACGCGGCCAGAAACTCAGCCGGTGCGCTCAGCTCTTGCTGGCGGTAGTCGTAATCGCTGGGGAAGTGCTGGTGCTGCGCGTAGTGGGCAATACCATGGCAGGCTTCGTCGATGCCCGAGGTGCTGGTGCCCAGCACGACAGCGATGCGGTCGCGGCCATAGATATGGATCGCCTGCTCGATGTCATCGCCAATCTGCAATGCGGCCTCAAGCAATAGCTGATTGTTGCGGCTGCTGTGGCGGGCAAGGTGTGCCGGGATCGCTGGTAACTCGCCTTGCACCTGCGCCACCGCGACCGAGCGCTCAGGGATCCAGCCGGCTGTTTGCTGCATGCCCGAGCAGTCACCGGCAAACAGGTGCTGCGCGACGTCCTTGGGCCCGCGGCCCAGTGAACAAACGATGCCCAAGGCATTCAGGTACGCAGTCATGGGGCCGTCTCGGTGTTGAGTGGGCTGAGGGTGTAGTGCACGCCATTGTCCAGATCGATGCTAAACACCTGCGGTTGTACATAGTGCACCTGCCAGCGGCGGTCGAGCGCACGGCGATCAGCGCTGGAGGTTGCTTGCGGGTAAGTGTTGGCCAACTGGTCGGCAGGCGTGAGTGCAAACAGCAGCGCGGCGAACAACTCTCGGGCCTCGGGGTTGGGCGGCAGCAAACCGTCTGCTTGCCAGTGCTGGTTGTGCAGTAGTTGCCGCGCCAGCGGGATCCCCAGCGGGTCCATCAATGACCAGCGTAGCCCGGCGTCCTCTTGCTGAATCACCAGCAGCCAGTCCTGGCGCTGGTCGGCCTGCTGACGCTGGACATGCAACTGCATCGGCAGCGTCAGGCTGGGCGTGTGTGTGGGCAAGGGCAGGCTGGTGCAGCCACTTAACAACAGGAGCATGAAGATGCCAAGGGCTGCGAACAGGCTGTAACGGCGTGTCATTGAGCTTTGCCTTGCAACGGTTTGCGTGCGACCACGTTGACCAGGGTTTCTTCCCGTTGCCCCACCGGCTTGGCAGGGCGCAGGCCAAAGCGTTCCAACAGTCCGAAATCGGTCGCACGGCTCCACCACAGGTACGGGTAGGAGACGTTCTGCACGTCAAATTCAAAACCCTGGTCGCGGACCATTTCCAGGTATTGCGCCGCGCTTTTTTGTACGTGCATGGGGTGGCGGAACAGCCAGCGAATCACCCAGGTGTCGATGTAGGCTTCGGTGGACTCGGCGAACAGCAAATAGCCGCCCGGCTTGAGCACCCGATAAAACTCGGCCAGCGCCCGGTCTTGTTGCACCAGGTGGTGGAAGGTCTGGTGACAGAACAGCAGGTCGACGCTGGCATCGGGCACGTCCAGTTCAGCGCAGTCGCTGCCGATCAGCTCAACGTCGAACCCTTGGCGGCGGGCCTCTTCGCGGCTTAGTTCAAGGCTCAGCGGGTCGGCATCGAGCCCGATCAAACGCTTGGGGGCGAAGGTTGCCTGCAGGTACTGGAACGACTTGCCCTGCCCGCAACCGGCATCCAGGATGACCGGTGCAGACGGCGGCGGCTCGCTGAACAAGCCGCGCAAGTCATTGATCGCCACCCGCAGTACATGGTGTTGCCAGGTGTGGCTGCGCAAAAACCAAAACCCGAACCGGGTTTCTTCTACGTAGGTATCGCTAAGGGGTTTCATGGGGCCTCCGTGGCAATGAAGAATAACGCGGGGTGTGCGGCGTTTGCTCACCGGCCCACGGCGCCAGCATAAAGCTGAAGGCCAGGCCGAGGCTCACCGACAACCCGAAGTTGCTGACCGCGGGCGTGCTGGACACCGCCAGCAAACCGAACGACAGCCAGGTGGTCAGCGCGGCGAGCAAGGTGCCGAGCAGGCTGACGGCAGCCCCGCCGATGTGTTCACGCATCAAAATCGCGTAATCAACGCTGATCGCCGTCACCAGCAATAACCCGAACAGGCTGAACAGGGTCAGCGGCTGCCCCAACCAGCCGAGGCTGGCCACGCTGCACAGCGCGGCTAACAGCGGCAGTGCAACCATGCGCAGCGCGCCGCTTAAGCCAAAGGGCGCGATCAACAGCAAGACGATCAACACGCACGACAACAGCTTCAATTCTGCCGCGCTGATCTGGGTGGCCGCGAACACGCCATTCAAGTCGCCCAAGCGGTCCACCCACTGCACGCCGGGCAGGCCCTGGGCCTGTTCGCGCAACAGGTCGGGGTTGTTCAAGCCTTGCAGGCTGACCATGGCGGCCACGCCGTTGCCCTGTTTGCCCAGCCACAACGCGCGCCACGGTTCGGCCAATGGCCCGGTGAGCGCGGCGTCGATAGTTTGCTCGGGCAACGCTTCTAACTGTGCGAGTTCGTGTTGCAGCGCGGCCTCGGGCACGCCCAGTTCCAGCAGCGGTTGCCAGTGCTGTGGCAGTTGCTTCAAGGCCGTGCGCAGGTGTTGTTGCTCGCTCGGCAGGCTGACCAATTGGCCCAGGGCCAAATAGCCTTGTAGCTGGCCGGTGCTGACCAGTTGATCCAGCCGCTCGCGCAGCACGGTTTGGCGCTGAAGCAGTTGCTGCTCATTGTCAGCCCGCACCAAAAAGAACTGGCTGGTCGGTTGGTAGCCGGTAATGCGTGCAATGGCCTGGGCGTGTGCCGTCAGTTGAGGCGGTGCACCGACCCATTGGCGAATATCGTTTTTGCTGGTCAGTTGCCACAGGCCCGCTACACAAAAGGCCAGCAACAAGGCCAATAGCGCGGGCGTGGGGACTTTTTTCAAGAGCGCTGCCCGCGCATCCAGCAGGCGTTGCGCGAGGCGTAACGGCCATCGCGCGGGCTGTAACGTCATACCGTTGAGCAGCGCGGGCAGCAGGCACACGGCGCTCAGATACGCCCCGACCAAGCCTGCGGCCGAGAAAACGGCGATTTGGGTCAACGCTGGAAACGGGGTAAACGCCAAGGCCAGATAGCCGATGCAACTGGTGGCCAGGCTCAGGCTCAGGCCTGGCAATGTCAGGCGCACGGCAGGCCAACTGCGCCACGGCTTGAGGCTCCAGCTTTTAGACAGGTAATGCAGCGGGTAATCGACGGCCACGCCGATCAGACTGGAGCCCAGCACTAACGTCATCACGTGCAGGCTGCCAAAAAACCCGACACAGACCACGGCGCCAAACAGCATGCCCACCAGTACCGGAACAAAGGCCAGCAGCACGCGCCAGCGGCGAAACGCGAGCAGCAACAGGAGCAAAATTCCGAAGGTGGCACCGCCGCCTACCCAACTGATTTCACGGGTTGCCTGTTGTTGGCCGCTGGCGGCGTAGAGCAGGCCACTGGCGGCGAGTAGTTGTACGTTCTGGCTGGCCGCCTGTTCGCGGCTGCGTTCAACCAGTGCGGCCACTTGCAGGGGCAGCTTCATGTCAAAGGCATTGCCCTGCGTGCGGGCGCGCAGCAATACCCAGCTTTTGCCGTCGGCGTCAGCGATCAAGGCGCCGCTGCCGATGTCCAGTTGCACCGCACCACGTTGCGGCTGGCTGTTCTGGATGCGCCCGGTCAGGCCCAGCCAGTCGTCCTGGCTGGGCACCAGGCTGAAGCCGCTGAACGGGTCGAACAGCGCTTGAACGCGCTGCTGGATAAAGGCGTCAGGGTGTTCGATCAGTTGTGTGCGGTCAGCTTGCGCGAGCATTGCCAGGCGCCCGCGCAGCAGCTGCTCGCGCAGGCCGGGCAAGTCGGCTTGCAGGTTCCACTGGACCTTTTCAAACAGCCCGCTGGCCAGCCACTGCTCGCCCAACTGGCGAGCAGTGGTAATGGCTTGCTGGCGATCGGCGCTGCCCACCAGCAGCAGCACCTCTCGGTTGAGGGGTTCTTGCATGCGCTGCTCGGCGCTCTGTAGCAGTGCGTCCGGAGTGTGGCCGGGCACCAGTTCCATCAGGTTGGCCGACAGCGGCGGGCCATGCCGCCATTGCCAGCCGGCCAGGGCGAGCACGGCCAGCAGCAGGATCAAAAAGCCCCGGGGCAACCAGCGTTCACTGCGCAAAGTCGTGCTGCTCCGCGTCGCTCAAGGGTAAGTGGCGGGTGCTGTTTTGCAGCTTCAGCACGGTGCTGTCGCCTTGGGTTTCCTGCAACTCGATGCGTTGCACCAGCTCGCCGCCGTCGATGTTGATTTGTGTGAACACCTGCTTGAGCAACAGCGAGCGCGGGGTCAGGGTGAGCGTCCACTGCGTCGGTTCGCCTTGCAGACGCAGCTCGAAATCACGCGCAAGCCCGGTGCTGTCGCCTTGCAGCACGGCCAGGAACAGGCGGTTCTGCTCGGCGCCTGCGCTCTTGCCGGGGAGCATTTGCCACTCGCTGCCATTGCGTCGGGCAATGCCGAGGGCGGTGATGCGGTAGTCCTGTTTCAGCGGGGTGTTGAGTTGCCATAACAGGCCGTGATCTTTGGCCAGCACAAAGGTGCCGGTACTGGTCAGCGGCTTGGGGAGCGCGCGCAGGTGTTTTTCCTGGATGAAATCACCGTGGATCACCTGCGGCCTGGCCAGTTGATCGCTCAGTTGTTGCAGGTCGAAGGCGTGGGCCAATGGTGATAATCCGAGCAGCAGCGCCGTGCACAAAGCGCGAACGAACTTGCCCTCACCCCAACCCTCTCCCGCAGGGAGAGGGGGCTGATTGAGGTGGCCGTGAATGAGCGTGCGGTCAGTTCCCTCTCCCTCTGGGAGAGGGCTAGGGTGAGGGGTTTTTGATCGCCAAAAAAAGATCATGCCAGCACCTTCGCAATCGCATCGATCAAGCATTTGGGCGACGCCAGTTGCATTTCCCGGTCGGCAATCCTGACCGCGACCTGCACCGTGCAGGCGCGGGTCAGGCGTTCGCCGGTGGCTGCATCGGTGATCAGGTAGTTGATCTTCAGACGGTTCTCCCATTCCACCAGGCTGGCACGCACGTTGATTCGTTGGCCGAAAGTGGCACCGCGCACATAGCGCAGTTGCAGGTCGATCACCGGCCACGCGTAGCCCGCGTTGAGCATCTGCGTGTAGTTATGCCCGATGTGATCGAGCAAGGCGCAGCGGGCGACTTCGAGGTATTTGACGTAATGCCCGTGCCACACCACGTGCATGGTATCGATGTCGAAAAACGGCACCAGGACTTCGGTGTCGACGTGCAAAACGCCTTTGCTACGCATGCAGCCTCCAGTGTTGTTGGGCAATACGGGCCAGGCACAGGCGCAGTTCGGCTTCCAGTGCGCGGTCTTCAATGACGGGGGCGAAATCCTTGGCCAGTTCAGCGTGCATGTCGGCCAGTGCGGTGGGTAACGGGCGGGCGTCTGCGTCGCGGCTGCGCAGCCACACACCCTGGTGGGCAGCCAGCAAGGTCGCGGCGGCCACTTGCTCGGTCAGCTCCAGTACACGAATGGCGTCACGGGCGGCGATGGTGCCCATGCTCACTTTGTCCTGGTTGTGGCATTCGGTTGAGCGCGAGAAGACGCTGGCCGGCATCGTGTTTTTCAGGGCTTCGGCGGTCCAGGCGCTGGCGCCGATCTGCACCGCTTTGAAGCCGTGGTTGAGCATCGCCCGTTCGGCGCTGGCGCCCGAGAGGTTGCTTGGCAAGCCGTGGTTGTAACGTACGTCTACCAACAGCGCGAGTTGGCGATCAAGCAGGTCTGCAACGTTGGCCACCAGGGTTTTGAGGCTGTCCATGGCGAAGGCAATGTGCCCGCCATAGAAGTGCCCGCCGTGCAGCACGCGTTCTTCTTCGGCGTCGATGATCGGGTTGTCGTTGGCGCTGTTGAGTTCGACTTCGATAAACCCGCGCAGCCAGCTCAGGCTGTCAGCCAGCACACCCAACACATGGGGCGCGCAGCGCAGCGAGTAACGGTCTTGCAGGCGATGCAGCGGCGCGGTCGGGGCGTCGATGGCGAGGTCCTGGCGCAACCATGCCGCCACTTGCATCTGCCCCGGATGCGGCTTGGCAGCGAACAGGCGCTCATCGAAGTGTTCAGGGTTACCTTGCAACGCCACCACGTTGAGTGCAGTGATGCGGGTTGCCAGCTTGAGCAGGTAATCGGCGCGGGCGTACGCCAGGCACGCAAGGCCGGTCATTACGGCCGTGCCGTTCATCAGCGCCAGCGCTTCCTTGGGCCGCAGCACCAGCGGCGTCCAGTCCAGTTCGCGGTGCACGTCAGCCGCCAGGCGGCGTTCGCCGTTGAACATGACCTCGCGCTCGCCCGACAAGGTGGCCGCCACATAAGACAGCGGCGTCAGGTCACCGCTGGCGCCTACCGAGCCCTCTTCGGGGATGAGCGGCAAAATGTCGTGGGCGATAAACCCTTGCAGGCGCTCCAGCAGTTCAACCCGCACCCCGGACACCCCGTGGCACAGCGACTGCAAGCGGGCGGCCAGCACGGCGCGGGTGGCCTGGGCATCAAGCATTTTGCCCAGGCCGCAGCCGTGGAAGGTGTAGAGGTGACGTGGCAGCGCTTCGACATGCTCCAGCGGCACCGCCACCACGCACGAGTCGCCGTAGCCGGTGGTCACGCCGTAGATCACGCCTTCTTTGTCGAGCAATGAATCGAGAAAGCGCGCGCCTTTGGCGATGCGCTCGCGGTACTCGGCATCGCCTTGCAAACGGGTCGGCACCTCACGATTGGCCAGTGCCAGCACGTCTTCAATGCGCAATGGGGTTTGGCCGAAGGTTACTGGCTCATGCTGATGCGTCGTCATCGGTTTTCCAGAAAGGGTAAAAGTTAAACCATTGTTGCGGCGCCTCAAGGCAGTAATGCCCCAGCCGTTCGGCATAGCGCGTCGCCCACTCGGCGATCACCTGTTCGCGGTCGCTGCGCCGCCATTCGATGGCCTCGGCGAAGGGTTCGATAACCACTCGATAGCGGCCTTGGTGTTTCAGGCAAAACAATAAATTGACCGGGCACTTGAGCAACCCGGCCAGCAACCACGGGCCTTGCGGGAAGGGTGCCGGGTGGCCGAGAAAGTTGACCAGCGCGGTGCGTGCGCCATGCAGCGGCACGCGGTCACCGGCAATGGCCAGCCACTCGCCGTCTTCCAGGCGTTGGCTCAATTGCAGCATGACGCCGGGGTTGAGCTCGCTGACTTGAATCAGCCGCACATGCGTGGCCCCGGCCTCGCCCAGCAAACGGTTGAAGTGCTCGGCATGGCGGGTGTGCACCAGCACGTTCAGGGTGATTTTCTCGCCCAGCTCGGCGAGGGCCCGGCACACCTCCAGGTTGCCCAAATGAGCGCCCACCAGCATTTGCCCGCGTTCACTGCGCATTTGCTCACGCAGCCGGGCGGGGTCGATGATCTCGATGTCTTGGGTCTTGAGGCGGCCGTTCCACACGTCGAGCTTGTCGAGCAGCGCGTCGGCAAACGCCATGAACTGGCCGAACACCCGCCACGGCGTGGGGCGCAAGGCGGGCTGCCCGCTCCAGTCGGCCAGGTGCTGCTGGTAGTGCCAGATGCTGCGCCGGGCTTTGCGGCCGAAGACAAAAAAGTACAGCACGATGGCGTACAACACGGGGGCCAGCAGGCGGCGACCGAGTACTTTGACCCCGAAGGCCGTGAGCTTCATCAGCCAAAAATTGCCCCGCTCTTTATGCTCGGCCCAATGCTGTGGTGTATCGCTCATGCCCGCCAGCGCCTCCATAGAATGCTCGGCAAACGCACCAACATGCCGAAGAACAGCTTGGTGTGCATGGCTGAGATCAGGGCGTTGTCATGGAACAGGCGAAAGTGCGAGAGGCCGTCTTGCGGGTAATGCACTTTGGTCGCCAGCCACTGCATCGGCTGGTTGCGCCACGCCAGGCGCACGAGGATCTCGGGGTCGAAGTCCATGCGTTTGCCCAGCTTGACCGAGTTGAGCAGCGCCAGTGTCGGCGCCAGCGGGTACACCCGAAAGCCGCACATCGAGTCGGGAATACTCAGTGACAGGCTGTTAATCCACACCCACACGTGGGTCAGGTAGCGTGCATATAAACGGCCTTTGGGCACGCTGGCGTCGTATTGCGGGTAACCGCAGATCAGCGCCTCGGGGTTGTGCTGTGAGGCCTGGATAAAGGTCGAGACATCACTGAGGTCGTGCTGGCCGTCGGCATCGACTTGCAGCGCATGGGTAAAGCCCAGGCGTGAGGCCTCGCGCAAACCGGCCATGACGGCGCCGCCTTTGCCTTGGTTGACGGCCAGGCGCACCAGGTAGATGTGCTCGTGCCAGGCCAGTTCGGTGAGCACGGCGCTGCACGCGGGGCTGCTGGCGTCGTCGACCAGCACACAGGGCAAGCCTGCGGCCTGCAACGCCGCGACCACGGCGGGCACGGCGGTTTCATGGTTGTACACCGGGATCACGGCGCAGGGGTTATGCATGACGGTCGGCCTTTGTGGGAGCGGGCTTGCTCGCGATACAGGCGCTGCGGGTTTTCTGAAGCGGCGCGTTGATGCAATCGCGAGCAAGCCCGCTCCCACAGCTTTCACCGATCAACTTATCCACTGGCAGCCTCCAAAACAATACGGCCACTGGAGCAGGCGGCGTTGGCGTTGCGGTAGGCAAAATGCAATTTGCTGCGTTCGCGATCAAAGCGCAGGGTCAACTCGATTTCATCGCCGGGGCGCACCAGTTGCTGAAACTTGAGCACTTCCATCCCGGCAAAGCGGGGCGGCAGGTCGAGCAGTTGCTGGCCCAGGTTGATGGCCCAGTCCACTTGCACCACGCCGGGCAGCACCGGGGTTTTGGGGAAGTGCCCGCTGAAGTACGCAAGGTCAGGCGGGATCGACAGGTTGAGTGTCCAGCCGTCATCGCCGGGGTGTTGGCTGAGCACTTCAGGCAATGTTGGCCGTGGCGCCAGCAGCAACGCATCAACCTGCGCTTGCGGCAGTTTGCCTTGGCTGGTGAGCGGCATTTGCCGCAGCAACCGCCAGCGGCGCGGTAATGCCAGGGCTTCGCAATAGGGCCCAAGGTGCAGGCGCAGGGCCTGGGTGAGGGCTCGGCGGCCGTGTTCACGCAGGGCAAACAGCCCGCTCTCGCTGAGCACCAGCAAGGCGCCCAGCGAGGCACGGTTTTCATTGACCACGCCCAGGCGTGCTTCTGCAACCCATGGGTGGGTGCTCAAGGCGTGTTCCAGCAGGGGCAGCGAAATGCGTTTTTCTTCGAGTTTGACGATGCGGTCCAGACGCCCCAACAGCTCAAAGCGCCCATCGGCTTCAATGCGCGCCGCATCGGCCGTTTGCTCGACATGGCCTGCCATCAGGTACGGCGAGGCGATGCGCAGTGCGCCGTCCTCACTCTGGCTCAGGTGAACACCGGCAAACGGCTGCCACAAGGTTGGACCTTGGCGCCATGCAATGCCGCCGGTTTCTGAGCTGCCAAAAATCTCGGTTGGCCATTGGCCCAAGCGCTGCTCCAGCGCATGAGCCGCCTCGGCAGGCAATGCGCCGCCCGAAGAAAACACCCGGCGCACCTTGCTCAAGGCCGGCCAGTCGAGGTTGTCGGCCATGCGTTTGAGCAGGGCGGGGCTGGCCACCCAGGCAAATGCCGCGTGTTCGCAGCTGGCGCGCTGCATGTCTTCGGGGAACGCCAGTTGCTGGCGAGTAAAAACCCGGCCCGCACACAGCGGCCACAACACGCGGAACAACAGCCCATAAATATGCTGCGCGGCCACGCTGGCGATGATGCACGCATCGCCCAGTTCATGGCCCCACAGGTGTTCGAGGGTTTCTACCTCATTGGCCATTTGCCGCAGGCTTTTGTCGATACGCTTGGGCTCGCCGCTGGAGCCTGACGTGCACAGGCTTAGCTGGCACGCGTCCAGATCCAGCTCGGCAGGGGCCAATGGGGCGCCATACAAGGCGTGCAGCTCGGTGCTGGCGGTCAGCCACAGATCAACGTGGCTGGCCCAGCGCTCACGTGTGTGGGCTTGCAGGTCTGCGGGCAATAACACGCTGACCCCGGCGCGCCAGGCGCCCAGCAGCGCGATGGCCAATTCACCCGCGTCGTCCAGGTGCACGGCCATGCGTCGCACGCCACGTTGCTGCAACCCGCCCGCCAGGCTCAGGGCCTGCGCGCAGAGAGTGTGATGGGTGAGCGTTGGTTCAACGCTGACGGTGCGACGGGCATCGCCCTCAAGCAACAGTTGCTCAAGTTTTATCCACTTCATGCCTGGCCTCTTACCTTTTGTCGTATCAGCCATTCAATGGCAAACAGCAGCCCCATCAGCCCGTAGGCGATCAAGCCGTTGTACAACGTCCACCAGCTCAGCGGCGCCCACAATGTGAGGCTGGCCGCGATCAGGCCGTTGAGCATAAAAAACAGGCACCAGACCTGGGTGACCTGGCGCGTATAACGAATCGCGCTGTCGGGGAGTACCGGCTCACGCAGCCGGGCCAGACGCTCGACCATCGGCGGGCCGAACTTGAGGCTCAGGCCAAACAGGCTGAGCATCAGGCTGCTGATCAGTACGGGGTACCAGCGCAGCAGAGCCGGGCTGTTAAACAGCGCCAGCAGCGCACAAAACACCAGCGCGACCCCGGCGATCCACAGGCTGCCGGGGCGTCGTTCACCGGTCAGTACCCGTGCCAGCCACAGGCCGCCAAGCAGCAGCGCAAACTGCCACGGAGCAAAGTGGGCCATGCCGAAATGCACCGCAAAGGGGTACAGCAGGCCCGCCAGCAGCAGGCCCAGGCCGATCAGTCGGCTCATGCGTGCGGTTGCACCAAGTGGTAAACCGCTTCAACCACATCATTGACGGTGCGCACCGATTTGAAGGCTTCGGCGGCAATTTTTTTGCCGGTTTTGCGCTTGATGTGATCGATCAGGTCGACCGCGTCGATGCTGTCGATTTCCAGGTCCTGATACAAATTGGCCTCCAGCGTGACGCGTTCGGGCTCCAGTTCGAAGAGTTCGACCAGGGCGTCGCGCAGGATGTTGAAAATGTCTTCACGGGTTTGCATGGTTCGGTCTCAGGCAGCCTGTTTGGCTGTGACAAAAGCCGCAAGGCTGGTCACGTTGGAAAAGTGGTCACGGGTGTCTTTGGCGTCGGCATCTATTTTGATGCCATAGGTTTTTTGGATCGCCAGGCCCAGCTCCAGGGCGTCGACCGAGTCCAGCCCCAGGCCTTCGCCAAACAGGGTTTGGTCATCGCCAATGTCGCTGATGCTGATGTCTTCAAGGCCCAGGGCGTCGATGATCAGCTGTTTGATTTCATTGTGTAGATCGCTCATCTGTGGCGAGCTCCTTAATAAAGTAGTCATGCACGAAGTCGTTAAGCAGGCGCGAAGCCTTGGGCGGCGGGCCTGCTGCTGCAAAGGCATTTGGATCTATATCGGCCCCGACACAAAAACTGAAGTGCACACGGCGTTTGGGGATGCGGTACCACGGCTCGGCTTTGGTCAGCGTGGTGGGGCTGACCTTGATTACCACTGGGGTCAGGATTTTCGCACCGCGCAAGGCGATGGCGGCGGCCCCCCGATGAAAGGCCGGCATCTGGCCTGGCGGGGTGCGGGTGCCCTCCGGGAAGATAATCAGCGTCTGGCCTTGTTGCAGGGCCTCTGCGGCCTTGTCGAGCATGTCAATGCTGCCGTCGTTGCTGATGTATTGCGTGGCGCGTACGGGGCTGCGGGTGAACGGATTCTGCCAAAGGCTTTGCTTGACCACGCAATTGGCGTTGCGCACCAGCCCGATCAGAAACACCACATCAATCAGCGAGGGATGGTTGGCAATGATCATTTGGCCGGGGCGCCCGAGGCGCTCGGCACCTTGCACGTCATAGGTCAGTACACCCAGGCGGGCCATAAAGCGGATAAACAGCCAGAACAGTCGGCTGACGGTGTAACGCGCGCGCTCGCGCTGGCGCAGGGCGTCGCCTGGCAAGCAACTGAGCAGCGGGAAAATGACCAGCCGCAGGCACAGGCACCCAAACCCGAACAGCACGAAGCTGATGGCCGTGGCCAGCAGGCGCCAGTAGTAAGCATTAGCGGTTTTCACGACGTACGTTGCCACTGCCAGAGCCGGTTTTCCCAGGCGTGTTGAAACGACGTCTGGCCGCTGAGCAGGTGCTGTAACAATTGCAAAGCATGGGGCCACGGGGTTTGGGCGACATCAGCAGGTCGGCTGGACAACGACAGGTGCCACTGCTCACCGGGTGTCAGCAGCAGGCCTGCGGCATAGGCAAAGGGCACGTCGTCAACCCAGGGCCGGTAAGCCTCGGGTGGTAGTTCTTCAGTGATCACCAGCAGCACGGCGGGCGCGCCGTCATTGAGCAGCGCACAGGCTTCAATCAGGCCATGTTCGAGGCCGTCACCGGCGGCCGCGAGGGCGGTCATTTCGCTGGTTTCGCCGCGCATGATCGACCACAGGCCAATGACCGCATTGTGTACCGAGAGGCTGAACTGGGTGGGTGACAAGGGCTGCCTGGCTGCGAGCTCGTTCAGCATGTCAAAGGTGCGCGGGGTTTCGCCGTGGCGCGAAACAAACACCAGTGGCAGCGCCTCATGACCTTCAGCCAAAGGCCAGCCGACACTGAATGCCATGCGCGCCAGGCGACTGAGCCGGCGGCGTTGCATGGCCGGTAAAAACGACACGTCGGGGCTGGCATCGCTGGCGGCGATAACGTGGGGGTGCTGGCTCCAGGCCTGCCAATCGGCCACGCTGTCGAGGCCCGGAGCCCAGGCTCGCCAAGCGGCAATATTGAAGTTAATCACTGGAGGTTTATCCCGCCCTTGCGGGCTTCCTTGATGCGAAGGTAGGCAGCGGTCAATGCGGCACTAGTAACAAAGTGCCGCATTATCCCGGTGCTGTTGGTTCGTAGCAAATATCGCTTACATTTTTGTGCCAGTTTTTTTGGCTTATCGGACGAAATAGCTATCTTTTTGTAATCACTAAACTATGGGCGCCTGTATGACTTTGAAAAAATAGGTCTGTTCCGGCGTATATAGGGATAAATCTGCTTTGGTTGTAGCTCTTTTCTCTGCGAGGTAGCGAAGTTGTTCTCAGGGCATCTACACTCGGGCACTTATTGATACACGGAGGTTTTGAAATGCGTCGCGTGGTGTTCAACCAAAAAGGTGGTGTGGGCAAGTCCAGCATCGCTTGTAACCTGGCGGCCGTCAGTGCCAGCGAGGGGTATCGCACTCTGTTGGTCGATCTGGATGCTCAGGCCAACTCCACTCAATACCTCACCGGGCTGACAGGTGATGACATCCCGATGGGTATCGCCGAGTTCTTCAAGCAAAGCCTGTCTGCGGGCGTGGGGTCGAAGAAGAATCGGGTCGATATTTACGAAACACCGTTCGACAACCTGCACATCATTACCGCCACGCCCGAGCTGGCAGACTTGCAGCCCAAGCTTGAGGCCAAGCACAAGATCAACAAGCTCAAAAAGCTGCTGGATGACTTGGCTGAAGACTACGACCGCATTTATATCGATACGCCGCCCGCGCTGAATTTTTATGCGGTGTCGGCATTGATCGCCTGTGATCGTGTATTGATCCCCTTCGACTGCGACAGCTTTTCGCGTCAGGCGTTGTACGGCCTGCTGAGCGAAATTGAAGAGCTGAAAGAGGACCACAACGAAGACCTGCTGGTTGAAGGCATTGTGGTCAACCAGTTCCAGGCCCGCGCCAGCCTGCCCCAGCAAATGCTCGATGAGTTGATTGCCGAAGGCTTGCCCGTGCTGCCGGTGTACCTCACCAGCTCAGTCAAAATGCGCGAGTCGCATCAGGCCAGCCAGCCGCTGGTGTATTTCGAACCACGGCACAAGCTGACCCAGCAATTTGTTGAGCTACACGATTACCTGGACCAAAACGCTTAAGCACGCACGCCGTGGCTTTGCAGCCAGGCCTTGAGCTGTTGCAACGGGAAGGCGCCGCTTTGACGGGCGACTTCCTGGCCGTTTTTGTACAGGATCAGGCTCGGAATCGAGCGAATGCCCAGTTGCCCTGACAGTTGCTGGTTGGCATCGCTGTCGAGCTTGGCCAACCGGCACACGCCCACCAATTGGCTGGCCGCCTGTTCAAACACCGGCGCAAAAGCCTTGCACGGCCCACACCATTCAGCCCACACATCCACCAGCAGCGGCAGATCACCTTTGATCTGGCTGGCGTAATCGGTTTGTTTCAGATCGAAAGGCTTGGCGATCAGCACCTCATTCTTGCAGCGCCCACACTTGGGGTGCTCGCCCACGCGCGCGGCGGGGATACGGTTAAGGCCGTTGCAGTGAGGGCAGGGGATAAGCAGCGGGTCAGTCATTTCAAACACTCCGGAAATTGCTGTGGCGCGCTCCTGCAAAAATGAGCACGTCGCGTAGAGGTGCAGTTCAGCAGATGTTGCCCCCGCCCGCCACTGGCTGTGACGTATCTGCTCACAATGTGCCTGCGCCGCCTTGAGCCCTTGAATCTAGGCTGTTGAAAACCGCCTGATGAGACACCGTCGGTCAGATGCTGAATATCGCGCTTTGCGATATAGCGAAAGCGGGCTTACCCTTCATAGCAAGATGCGATAGGGACATTGCATGCGAGTGATTACTGCGAAACGTATTTGGGAGGCCAAGGAACAATGGCCACATTCCGCCAGTGCTCTGGATGAGTGGTATCGCAAGATCAAGGTCCTCAACCCTGAAGATTTCGCTGCGTTGAGGTCGTTTTTCCCTGCGACTGACAAAGTCGGTTCTTTGCATGTATTTAATATTGGCGGCAATAAATTGCGTCTGATTGCGGTAGTGCGGTATCGGGTGCAGCGCCTCTACATTCGTCATGTGCTGGATCATCGTGAATATGACAAAGGTAAATGGAAGGAGTAACCCAATGAATGCACTGATCGAACAGGCTGCCCAGCATTGGCAGTTTGTTTCGCCACTGTTGCGAAAACCTGAAAATGAAGCGGATTACGACCAGTTGGTCGAAGCCCTTGATGAACTGACCGACCGCATCGGCGACGATGAAAGCCACCCGCTGATGAGCCTGGTAGACATCATCGGTGATTGGGTCGAAGCCTATGACCTTGAGCATCGGCCGATGCCCAAAGTCAGTGGTGTTGATGTGCTGCGCTCAGTGATGCAAGAGCATGGGCTGAACCAGAGTGATCTGCCGGGCGTGGGCACGCAGTCGGTGGTATCCGAAATCCTCAGCGGCAAGCGTCAGCTTAACGTGCGCCAAATTCGCTGGCTGGCAGATCACTTTAAAGTGCCGGTAGAGATGTTTATTTGAGGGTGTCGGCCTGCAATACGCTGTCCAGCGTGGCATCCACCAGGCCTTTGCTCATTTCCACCAGTTGCAAGCTGGCAAACGTCAGGCTGTGGCTGGTTTGAGGGCTGGCGACCTGGCTTTCGGCGCAGAGAGCCGTGGCGCTGCTGAGTAACTGGGCTGCCAGTTCCAGCGCGAGCTTGATGGGGATACCGGCGTTAACGCTGAACAGGCAATCGCCGGTCAGGCTGTGGCCGAAAGGGGTTGGTGTTTGAGTGAAACATGGCATGGTGTGACTCCTTTTAGGGTTTGGAGTTACCACCGATCGCCGTCAAACGAATTGGGTGGCAACTGTGCGCGGGTTGACGGACCGGTTAAAAGAAGAAACCCGGCGCACTGGAGAGTGCCCCACGCACAGCTGCCATAACACGATTTAATCGAGCACAGACAGGCGTGAACACAGCGATTGAGATCGCTGATTCTTCTTTTATGATGCGGACCGTCAAATCCGGTCACGAATGTGTCGTGACGTCGGCGAGGATAGGGGCTGGCGCACAGAGGGTCAATCGGCTGATAGGTAGTCCGCTTCCCAGGTTTTTGGACGAATACGTCTCTCGCAGTGCTAAAAGAGTGTGCAAAGCTGGATTCATAACTATGAGTGGCGCTATTAAAAACTCGATAAATAAACGAAAAATCTTACGTATGTTTATCTTAGGGCCGACATTACTTCACACACTATCCCTCTATTCTCCTACGCCTGTGATTTAAGCCTCTTTCACTGTTCGAAAGAAGATGCTCGGACTTGAGTATTCAGTTTGGTGATTAATTTGGCGTGTCTAAATAAAGGAGTTGTTAATGGCAATGTCTCAGGAAGCCCATTTTCGCTGTGTGCACTGTAAGAACGATTTTGAGCTAACGACTGAGCAGGTAGATGCTTTTATGGAGTCCGGTAAGGTGGCATGCCCACGATGCTCGCATGGCTTGGTTTTCAAAGAGCATGACCTGGCCAAGTTGGTTGCGGTAAAAAGCAAAAATAGACGGCGGATTTTAATGTTTGGTTGTTTAACCATTGGCTTGCCGTTGCTCAATATATGGATCCTGTTGCAATGGGGCAGCGGCTTGGCCTTTTTGAGCTCTTTTCTCACCTTTTTAGTGTTGGTATCTGCCGTGCCAGCGTTGAAGGATGTTTCATTTGTGCGGCTTGATTTAGAGCCAGAAATCCAGTTGGGCAGGGCTGAATAATGACCCGGCAAGTAGATCAAGAGCCAGAATCAGAGCTGCTGAAGTTTAGCTATGCGGACTTCAAATGTTGTGCGTGTAAACGGCCGATCAGCATAAGCCTAGAAGAATCTTTTTTATTGGCGAATGATAACTCTATAAAGTGCCCTTTTTGTCAGGTGTCTGTTAAAGCGGGGCCCTATGATCAAGCAGATTTGAGAAACGTTCATAAAAGCCTCAGCGGTAGCGGAGGATTTATTGTTCCTTTTGCGACAGTGTGGTTTTCAGTTTCTCTGATGGTTGCCCTGTTTGTTAATACACAAATTTCTGTTTTGATGACCAGTGTCGGGCTATTGATTTCATACTCGTTAAATAACAGTACGCCCGTCACTATTGATGTCGCTATACAGCTTGACCCCGTCGAATCAACGTGCAAGATAGAGCGCTCGTGAACGATTATAAATACTATTCAAATAAGTATGCATTTCCTCTCCATCCTCATTTTTTGGTTGTGGGTTTTAAGTGAGCTAATGGGGTCAGTTTTCTTGCCTGCGTAATACGGATGTCTGATATTTATTTCTACAAAAGTACACGAGAGAAATAAATCTTAAGTGTATGCGTCACTAAAAAAGCTTAGTCAGCATGAAATTAAACGTCGCTATCGCAGGTTGTGGCGTTTTTAACATAAATAGCTAATAAAAGGTTGGCAAATAATGGCCGCTGTCGATGGAGGAAGTGACCCGCTGTTACAGGAGTGTGCGGAGTTCACGTTTAAGTGTGTTGGGTGTGCGGCTGAGCAGAAATTTAATCATCAGCGTGTTAATGAACTGGCGAAAGGTCAGTGCGTTAATTGTGCTGCTTGTGATGTGCGGCTTGAGGCGAGCGTGGGTGATCAAGCGTATATGACTAAGTACATGGATAGGCAGGCAAATTACGGCAAGAGTATGCTGGTGTTCTGTTTGTTATGGTTTGCTAATAACTTTCTTGTGTTAATTATTTATGGTTCGCAAGAGGCCGGTTTGATGTCAATTGCCGGTATTGTTATTGCTGCGGGTATTAACTGTAGTAAGGACGAGCCTGCGTTTTTTGATTTGGAAGTCGCTGCTGGGGATTGATTTTGCCCTTCTGCAGGGTTATTCGACCAAATCGTGCAGGTCTCGCGACTTTTTTAAAATCAAAAGATCGCGAGCAAGCTCGCTCCTACAGGGGGTGTGGACGTTTTGAGAGTTAATGCTTGGCAGTCGTTTGGCGTAGCGTTACAGGCCAGTCAGTACGCCACCTATCTGTAGGAGCGAGCTTGCTCGCGATCTTTTTAAGAGGAGCAACTGATCTCTAGATGCTTGCCCCACTCGGGTGGGCGTTCGGCGTAGGGTTGCATGCCCGGTTGTTCGGTGAACGGTTGGGTCAGGACGCTGTGCAAGCGCTGTACTTCGCTGTAATCCCCGGCTTGGGCAGCGTCGATGGCTTTTTGTGCCAGGTAGTTGCGCAGGATGTACAGCGGGTTGACCGCGTGCATGCGCTCGCGGCGTTGCTGTTGGTCTGGCTCGCCGTCGCGGGCCACGCGGGCGAGGTATTGCGCGGCCCATTCGTCAAAGCCCTTGAGGTCGATAAAGTCGTCGCGCAGGCGGGCAACCGCGTGTTCTGCCGGTTCGTCGCCCAGGCGACGGAAGAACAGGGTGTAGTCGATGGCGCTGCCTTGCATGCGTTGCAACAGGTCTTCGATCAGTTTTTGATCACCGTCTTCGGCGGTGGTCAGGCCCAGGCGGCGGCGCATCAGGTCGAGGTAGTGCGCCTGGTACAGCGGCAAGAACAAGCCCAATGTTTCACGCAGGGCGTCAACGCTGATAAACGGTGTCAGTGCCTGGGCCAGGGCGCTGAGGTTCCATTGGCCAATGGGCACCTGGTTGCTGAAGGAGTAGCGCCCCTGGTGGTCGGAGTGGTTGCAGATGAACTGCGCGTCGAAGTCGTCAAGAAAGGCGAACGGGCCGAAGTCGAAGGTAATGCCCAGGATCGACATGTTGTCGGTGTTCATCACGCCGTGACAAAACCCGTAGGCCTGCCATTTGGCGATCAGTTCAGCGTTGCGCTCGACGATTTCGCGGAACATCGCCAGATGGGGCTCCGGCTGCTCCAGGCATTCAGGGTAGTGCAGGGCCAGCACGTGGTCGGCCAGTTGCTTTAGCTGTTCCGGGCGTTTGGTGTAGTAAAAGTACTCAAAGTGCCCGAAGCGGATATGGCTGTGCGCCAGGCGCAGCACCATGGCGCCGCGTTCTTGTTTTTCACGCCACACCGGGGTGTCGGAGCCGATCACGCACAGGGCGCGACTGGTGGGAATACCCAGCGCGTGCAGGGCTTCGCTGGCGAGAAACTCGCGGATCGATGAGCGCAGCACCGCTCGGCCATCGCCCATGCGCGAGTAGGGCGTCATGCCGGCGCCTTTGAGGTGCAGGTCCCAATGCTCGCCCGCCTGGTTGTAGACCTCGCCCAGCAACAGCCCGCGGCCATCGCCCAGTTGCGGGTTGTACGAGCCGAACTGGTGGCCGGAATAGATCATCGCCCGTGGCTCGGCATCGGCCCATAAGGTATGGCCGCCAAACAGTTGGGCAAACACCGGGTCGTGGGCCACGGCCGGGTCCAGGTCGAGCAGGGCCATTGCCGCATCGCTGGCGACCACCAGCCGTGGTGCGTCGAGAGGGTCGGGCAGCACGTGGGTTGAAAACGCGTCACCCAGGCGGGCGAAACGGTTGTCAAAGGTCAGTTCGTCGAGGGCTTTCAATGGCCGTCTCCAGCAAAATGCATGTTAGTCGGGCTTACCCGGCAGGGGCTTTTGTTCCGGCGTTGGCAGGTCCATGGGCACCAGTTTGTATTCCTGGTTGCTGGTGTTCTTGAGGTACACCTCCATCTGCTGGAACGAGATGTTGATGTTGTGTGCCTTGAACTCGCGGTTGATAAAGCGGTTCACTTCGTCGATCACCGGGTTGCGGTCGCCCAGGTCACGCACGTGCATGCGCAGTTCGTGGTCCAGCGTGCTCTGCCCGAAGCTCAAGAAGTACACATGCGGCTCGGGCTCTTTGAGCACGCGGGGGTTTTCTTGCGCGGCCTTGAGCAGCAGGCTCTTGACCAGGTCCAGGTCAGAGCCGTAATCAACGCCCAGCTTGAGGGTCACGCGGGTGATGGTGTCGGTCAGCGACCAGTTGATCAGTTGCCCGGTGATAAAGGTTTTGTTCGGGACAATGATGTCTTTGCGGTCGAAGTCGGTGATGGTGGTCGCGCGGATGCGGATCTTGCTCACGGTACCCGACAGGTTGCCGATGGTGATGGTGTCGCCAATGCGCACCGGGCGCTCGAAGAGGATCATGATGCCGGAGATAAAGTTGGCGAAGATCTCCTGCATCCCGAAGCCCAGGCCCACCGAGAGGGCCGCCACCAGCCATTGCAGCTTGTCCCAGCTCACGCCCAGGGTTGAGAGCGTGGCGACAAAGCCGACGCCGATGATCACGTAGGTCAGCAGCGTGGTGGTGGCGTAGGCGCTGCCTTGCGCCAGGTCTAACCGTGACAGCACCAGCACTTCCAGCAGACCGGGCAGGTTACGCGCCAGGGCAATGCTGATGCCGACGATGATCAACGCGCCCAGCACGTCACCAATGCTGATGGGCACCATGCTCATGTTGGCGCCTGTACCGCTGGTGTATTCGTACAGGGTGATGTTGTCGAGGTAGGAAAAGACCGAAATCAAGTCGGCCCAGACCCAATACAGCACCCCGATAAAGGCCGCGAGCAAGGCCAGACGAATCAGGCGCAGCGATTGCTGGTTGACCTGTTCGATGTCCAGTGTCGGCTCTTCAACGATGGCGTCGTTGCCTTCACCGGCTTCCTTGGCCGCCTGACGCTTGGCCAAAGCCCGCTGGTAGGCCAGCCGCCGCGCCGCAACCGAGAGGCCGCGCACAAAGGTGGCTTCCACCACCAGCCAGAGCATCAGCAGGTACAGGGTGTTAATAAGTCGGTCGCTGAGTTTGAGCGCGGTGTAGTAGTAGCCAAAACACACCGCCACAAACAGCGCGAGGGGCAGCAGGGCGAACGCGAAACCGAGCAGCTTGCGCACGCGGTAGGCTTTTTTCTCGGTCTGGTCGTTGAGGATCAGGCGGCACAGCAGCCACGCCATGGTGGCGTAGCACGTCAACACCACGAGGATACCCAGCACGTCGTCGGCCAGCGCCGCCGGTTGCTGTTCGGCAAAGGCGACCACGGCCACCAGTGCCAGCACCACCAGGCCGAGTCTGCGGATCCAGTTTTGCAGGAAGGCAACCAGCGGTTTCTCCCAGCGAAAATGCAGTTCGGCCACGCCGCCCGGCGCCAGAATCCGGTAGGCGGTGTAGAACACCAGCCAGGCTTCGGCCATTTGCATCAAGGCCGCGCCAGTGTTGGCGTTCATGCCGCGGGCATCGGTTTGCAAGGCGTACCCGCACAGGGCCAGGGCCAGTGAAACCGGCATTGCCAGCAAGATGTTGATGAGGATCGCCAGCGGCGTATGCCACTGGCTGTCGCGCTTGAAGTGGCCAATGTCCTTATGGATATCGTTGAGCTTGTTGTACAGGTAGCGGCGCTTCCACAGCAGGGCGATCATCACCAGCACAAACGGCAAAAACAGCAGCGGCCGCTGGATCAGGCCTTCGGCCAGTTCGGTGACGCTGGAACCCCACGGCAGGGTGACAAGTTGTTGCTTGAGGTGGCGCGGGGCTGACTCCAGCCAGTCCAGATCCAGCGGCTTGTTGCTGGGGATCCAGAACATCTGCTCATCCAGCGTCGCCCGCAGGCCCTGCGCGGTGCTGAGCAGTTGCTTCTGGTTCAGTTGCAGGTTGATCGACTCACTGAGCAGCGAGCTGAGTTCGCGGTTCAAGCGGTCCAGCAGATCGCTGCGGGTGTTGACCAGTTCGAGCAGGGTTTTGCGCAGTTGCGGCGTCACCTGGTCGGCGGGCTGGGTCGACAGCAAGTTATCAACGTAGGTAATCGGGTTGCTGATCAGCTCGCGCTGTTGGTTGATCTCAAATTGGTACAAGCGGATATCGGCGATTTCATCGGCCAGGTTCTTGTCCATCTTTTGCAGGCGCGGCAGCGCTTGTTTCTGCTGATAGAGGATTTTGGACAGCAGCAAGCTGCCCCGCAGGACATTGATTTGCTCATCCAGCGCCTGATCACTTTGGGTGACGTTGTCCAACTGCTGCTTGGTTTCAAGGTTCTGCTGGGTGACCACGTTGAGGCGGTCCGTGCTGCGCAACAGGTAATCAGAGAGCCTGAGGTTGGTCGCGCTTTCGGTGGCCAGCAAGCTGCTGCTGCCAGACTTTTGCGCCTCAATCGATTGTTCGGTCACGGTCTGTTGCGACTGGGCCAGGCGCTTCTTGTTGATCAGGGTCTGCAGGTCCTGGATTTCCTGGTCCTGGCGCGTGGTTTTTTCCAGCAGCAGGTCGTGCTGGCTGCCGCTCAGGTCTTGCAATTGGCTATTGCCGGCCAGCTCCTGACGACGCAGCGCGATCAACGCGGTGAGCGCTGCCGATTCGGCGCTGAGCTGGTTGCGTTGGTCTACGGTGAGCACTTTACCGTTGTCGCGGCCGACTTTGAGGATGTTGCCGATCTGCTGAATGCGGGTCTGGCTGTTGCTGATCTCGGCCTGGGCGCGCTCGGGGCGGGTCTGGGCGGCGATGCTCTGGGTGTTGGCGCTGGCCAGGGCTTTTTGCAGCTCACCTTGCTCGGTGGTGCGGTCGGCGAGCATTTGCTCCAGTTGCTGCACCGATAGCGTGGCGTAGCGCTGCTCGATGGGCACCACTTTGCTGGCCTTGAGGCGGGCCAGTTCGCGCTGGTTATCGATGGTTTGGCGCGGGGCACTGTGGAGCTGGTCTTTGACCTCGATCAGGCGCTGTTCGTAGTCGCTTTTGTTGGCCAGAAAGCTCAAGGTTTGCTCGAGTACGGTCTGCAAGGCTTTCTGGTCGGCGTCGGGCAGTTTGCGGTCGGCTATTTTGTCCAGGCTGAGCTGCACGGCCTCGGCCGAAGGCGGGTCGCCCGCGTAAACCGGGCCAACGGAAAGGCTCAGGCCGAGCAGGACTGTTGCGAAGAACGTGCGCAGAGTTGGCATAGAATCCGGTCAAGCAAGCGTAGGAAATTTGGAGTTTAGAGGAACAACCCCGGTCCCGGGGCACTTCCTTCGGGGAATCTGACGCCCACTTTGCCTATCTTGTTCCCGTCCATGACCGCGACGGTCCAGATGGTGTTGTTCCACTCGACCTGGTCGCCGACAACCGGCGCGCCGCCGACTTTTTGCGCAATAAAGCTGCTGAGCGGAATGTCCGGGCTGATGCCATCGAGCTTCAGGCCGTAAAGTGCCGAGACGGCGCCTAGCTGGGCATCGCCTTCGAGTACAAAGTCGCCAAAAAAGCGCAGGTCCAGCCCGCGAGTTGGCGGCTGGCTGAACAGTTTGCCCAGGGCTGGCAAGTTGTGTTCATGGCCGATCACACAGAGCAAATCGCCGATTTCCAGCGTGGTGCTACCCGACGGGTGGAGCAGCGTCTGGTCGCGAAACAAAGCGGCGATACGCGTGCCTTCGGGCATTTTCAGTTCGCGCAGGGCTGCGCCGATGCACCAGTTTTGTGCGTCCAGCCGATAAACGAACAGCTCCCACTCGCTGGTCACGTGTACTTCCAGGGCGGAGCGGGAGATAGGCGCGAGGTCCGGCGGTACGGTGACCTTGAGCAGCTTGGCCACCCACGGCAGGCTTGTGCCCTGCACCAAAAGGGACACCAGCACGATAAAGAAGGCGAGGTTGAAATACAGCTGCGCGTTCGGCAATCCCGCCATCAGCGGGAACACCGCCAGAATAATCGGCACCGCGCCGCGCAGGCCGACCCACGAAATAAAGGCTTTTTCGCGCCCGTGGAAGGCCTTGAAGGGCAGCAGGCCGACGAATACCGACAGCGGGCGGGCGAACAGAATCATCCACAGGGCCAGGAGCAGCGCGGGTACCGCGATAGGCAGCAGGTCGTGTGGCGTGACCAGCAGGCCCAGCACTAGGAACATGCCGATTTGCGCCAGCCAGGCCATGCCGTCAAGCATGTGCAAAATGCCGTGGCGGCTGCGGATCGGGCTGTTGCCCAGCACCAGACCGCACAGGTACACCGCCAAAAAGCCGCTGCCGTGCAGGGCGTTGGTCAAGGCAAACACCACCAGCCCGCCAGCGATGACCAGAATCGGGTACAGGCCGTTGGCCAAGTGGATGCGGTTAACCATTTGCAGCATCAGCCAGCCACCGGCCAGCCCGACAATGGCGCCGATGCCGAACTCGCGCAGCAAATCCAGGAGCAGGCTAGCATGCAGCGTGGTTTCGCCACTGGCGAGCATGTCGATCAGGGTGACGGTGAGGAACACCGCCATTGGGTCGTTGCTCCCGGATTCGATCTCAAGGCTGGCCGAGACCCGTTCGTTCAAGCCCTTGCCGCCCAGCAGCGAGAACACCGCGGCGGCATCGGTGGAGCCGACAATGGCGCCAATCAACAGGCCCTGAATCAAATTGAGGTTAAACAGCCAGGCCGCCACCAGGCCGGTCAGCCCGGTGGTGATCATCACCCCCACGGTGGCCAGCGAGAGGGCAGGCCATAACGCCACGCGGAAACTGGAGACCCGCGTGCGCAAGCCGCCGTCGAGCAAAATCACCGCCAGGGCGAGGTTGCCCACCAGATAGGCGGTAGGGTAGTTGTCAAAGATGATACCGCCGCCATCAACACCGGCGGCCATGCCCACGGCCAGGATAATCACCAGAATCGGGATGCCCAGGCGTGAAGACAAAGAACTGACCAGAATACTTGCGCCTACCAGCAACGCGCCGATCAAGAACAGGCTGTTGATGGTCGTCGCATTCAAAGGCAGTACTCCATAAAAAACAGAAAAGACAGGGCGTACCCATGCAGGCTACGTGCCAGCGATTCTAACCTGCGTTATTGGCGCGCTGTCAAAAAGCTTTTCAGGGTGCTTCGTTGCGGGTGAGGCACGTGCTGCGATGTGTTCTGTAGTCCATTGCCGCCTTGTGTCTGTTGAGCGACGGAGGAAATGGCTTTTTCTTACACAAGAATTGGAGCCGGCCTGCATTTTAATGTTAGCCAAATTGTGTCTACTCACGGCTCTGTTTAGCCATGGACACGTCATGAAGCCCACAATTGCGACTGATGACAGGCCCGGTGCATTGTACACCGTGGCAATTCCGCACTTCCTGCTGCTGTATGTACTGACAGGCGGTTGTTACTTGTTCTATTGGTCTTACCGCAACTGGGCCTCTTACAAAGCCCACACCGGCGCTGCGATTACACCGGTGGTACGCGGCCTGCTCTGGCCTTTTTTTGTTCTGGAGCTGTTCGACAAAGTGCAAAACGCTCTGGACAGAGCGCAGCAACCTCATCGCTGGTACCCCGAAAGCCGGGCATTACTGATCATGCTGCTGGTGATGCTCTCGGTGCTGTTGTTCACCTTTCCTGATCGACCGTTGGGCATGGTGTGCGTCTATGTGGCCGAGGCTGTTTTGATTGCCTTTAGCGGCTATCTGTTTATGGGGGCTCAGCGTGCGATCAATTTGCTGGGTGGCGATAAGCGATAGCTCCATGGGCCGGACTACCTGAAAGTTTCGAGTTATGCGTCTTTTAATTTCATTAACTATTGAGGTTTAAATGTCTTCCTCCGCGATAAGTGACGACCATTGTGCTCATCCAGGCCCGGCCTCAGAGGTTAAAAAACAAACGTTCTATGTGGTGTCGATCAGAAAATTCTTGCTGCTTTATTTCATGACAATGGGTTTCTATTTGATTGTCTGGTTTTTTGAAAACTGGAAGCAGTATCGGAAGGCAACAGGGGTGAAAGTGTGGCCAGGTGTACGTGCGCTGGCTGGCGTAATCATGATTTTTTCCCTGTTTGGGAAGGTCCAGAAGGCGCTGTCTGAGTCGGGCCGTACTTATCGTTGGTTTCCGGTAACGCGTGGGATTTTGATTTTTGCGGTGTGGGTCGTTGCCGTTTTCTATGCTTTCATGCCTCTCAACGAGTTCACTGCACCGTGGATTATTGTTATCAACCTGCTCCTGATGGGCGTGTTGGGTTTTTTGTTGGTGGGCGCTCAGCGCGCGATTAATTTTTTAGAGCATGACCCTTCCGCTCAATCCAATTCGACCTTAACGTTTGCCAATGGTGTATGGGTCGGAGCGGGTGGTTTTATATGGGGGGTATGGCTTTTCGCTGCGTACATCCTGTTCCCTGATGTTTTCTGAGCGGTGGGTGTCTAGTTTCAATACATAGCGTCGGCGTTTTTGGCGCACAAAAAAACCGGGCACCCTCACAGGTGCCCGGTTTTTTGTAGCTCGGCGTTTAACCGATGGTCATCAAGCTCGCGTTACCGCCCGCAGCAGCGGTGTTGACGCTCAGTGCGCGTTCGATCACCAGACGTTCCAGGGCGATATTGGTTTCGCCTTGGGACAACCCTTGCACGCCGACAATGGCGCCTGCACGTTTGGCCACTTGCTGGCACACCTCGCGCAGTTGGTCGCTGTCGCCGTGGTGCAGGACCGCGTCGAAAACAACGTCGTCCTTGGTCCAGTCCGCGACACGTTTGATGCGCGCTTGTACTTCTTTAGGCAGACGGGCAAACAGGGCTTTGCCCAAATCGCTGTCCGGCAGTACCGCCGAGCTGCCCACAGCTAATACGCCAGCCAGTTGGGTCAGCAGGTCGGCCTCGGTGTCGGCCAGACACAGCACGTGTTCGCGCGGCAGGATGGCGTAGCTGTTGCGCTCGCCGGTCGGGCCGTTGAGCAGGCGGGTGATGCCGCTTTGCGAGTGGGCGGCGAATTCGCTGCACAGCTCGGCCAGCGCCGCTTGCTGATTGCTTTGTGCCCAGGCTTGCAGGGCCTTGAGCGGCTTGCTCAAGGCTTCGCGGGCTTGGGTGTCTGGCGCGCTGATGGCGTCGACTTTGGCGAACGATTGCTCGATGGCATCGCTTGGGCGCGTCGACAGCAGGCGGAACAGGTACAGCGGGCCACCGGCTTTCGGACCAGTACCCGACAAACCTTCGCCGCCGAACGGCTGCACGCCGACCACGGCACCGACGATGTTGCGGTTGACGTAGACGTTACCGGCATTGACGTTGTTGACCACTTTGGCAATGGTTTCGTCGATGCGGGTATGCACGCCCAGGGTCAGGCCGTAGCCCGATGCGTTGATCTGGGCGATCAACTGGTCGATGTCTTTGCGCTTGTAGCGCACCACGTGCAGAACCGGGCCGAAGATTTCGCGCTCCAGTTCGTCGAAGCTTTCCAGCTCGATCAGGGTCGGCATCACGAAGGTGCCGCGCTTGGACTCTTCGATGTCGGCAATGGCCATCTGGAACACGTTGCGGCCTTTGTCGCGCATGCCCTGGATGTGTTTCTCGATCCCGGCCTTGGCTTCGGCATCGATCACCGGGCCAATGTCCACGCTCAACCGCTCCGGGTTGCCCATGCGCGATTCGGCCATGGCACCTTTGAGCATTTCTATGACGCGGTCTGCCGAATCTTCCTGCAAGCACAGCACGCGCAGTGCCGAGCAGCGCTGACCGGCGCTGTCGAACGCCGAGGACACCACGTCGATGACCACTTGTTCGGTCAGGGCCGAGGAGTCGACGATCATGGCGTTCTGGCCGCCGGTTTCAGCGATCAGCGGGATCGGGCGACCTTGAGCGTCCAGACGGCCGGCGATGTTGCGTTGCAGCAGGCGAGCGACTTCGGTAGAGCCAGTAAACATCACGCCTTTGACCCGATCGTCACCGACCAGACGTGCGCCCACGGTTTCGCCACGGCCTGGCAGCAGTTGCAGCACGCCTTCTGGAATACCCGCTTCCAGCAGGATGCGCACGGCCTGAGCGGCCACCAGCGGTGTTTGTTCGGCAGGTTTGGCCAGTACCGGGTTGCCGGCGGCCAGCGCTGCGGCCACTTGGCCGCTGAAAATCGCCAGCGGGAAGTTCCATGGGCTGATGCACACCACAGGGCCCAACGGGCGATGGGCGTCGTTGGTCAGGTCATTGCGCGCCTGCACGGCGTAGTAGCGCAGGAAGTCGACCGCTTCGCGGACTTCCGCAATGGCGTTGGCGTAGGTCTTGCCAGCTTCGCGGGCCAGCAGGCCCATCAGCGGCTGGATCTCGGCTTCCATCTGGTCGGCGGCCCGTTCCAGGATGGCGGCACGTTCGGTCGGCGGGGTGGCCTGCCAGATCGGCGCGACGTTCAGCGCGCACTGGATCGCGTTGTCTGCGTCTTCAACCGTGGCTTCTTGCACATAGCCGACCACATCACGCAGGTCAGCCGGGTTGAGCACGGCGGCCGGGACTTGGGTGCTGGAGGTGCAACCCAGGATCGGCGCGGCTTTCCAGTCGTTGTGAGCGGTGGCCAGCAGGGCACAGGACAACGACGCCAGGCGGTGTTCGTTGGCCATGTCGATGCCGCTGGAGTTGGCGCGTTCGCTGCCATACAGGTCACGCGGCAACGGAATGCGCGGGTGCGGCAAGCCGAAGCTGCCTTCTGCCGTGGCCATTTGCTCGATCTGGCTGACAGGGTCGGCCACCAACTGGTGAATCGAGATCGAATGGTCGGCAATGCGGTTAACAAACGAGGTGTTCGCGCCGTTTTCCAGCAGGCGACGCACCAGGTAAGCCAGCAAGGTTTCGTGGGTACCGACCGGCGCGTACACACGGCACGGGCGGTTCAGCTTGCCTTCGGAAATCTTGCCTACAACTTGTTCGTACAGCGGTTCACCCATGCCGTGCAGGCATTGGAACTCGTACTGGCCCGGGTAGTAGTTCTGACCGGCGATGTGGTAAATGGCCGACAAGGTGTGGGCGTTGTGCGTGGCGAACTGCGGGTAGATTGCTTCGGGGACGGCCAGCAGTTTTTTCGCGCAGGCAACGTAGGACACGTCGGTGTACACCTTGCGCGTGTACACCGGGTAGCCTTCCAGGCCTTCGACTTGGGCGCGCTTGATTTCGCTGTCCCAGTAGGCGCCTTTTACCAGGCGAATCATCAGGCGGTGACGGCTGCGGCGGGCCAGATCGATCACGTAGTCGATCACGTACGGGCAGCGCTTCTGGTAAGCCTGGATGACGAAACCGATGCCGTTCCAGCCGCTCAGCTCTGGCTCAAAGCACAGGCGTTCGAGCAGGTCGAGGGACAGTTCCAGGCGGTCAGCTTCTTCGGCGTCGATGTTGAGGCCGATGTCATATTTCTTGGCCAGCAGGGTCAGCGACAGCAGGCGCGGGTACAGCTCGTCCATCACGCGTTCGTACTGGGCGCGGCTGTAGCGCGGGTGCAGGGCCGACAACTTGATCGAAATGCCCGGGCCTTCATAAATGCCACGACCGTTGGAGGCTTTTCCGATCGAGTGAATGGCTTGTTCGTACGAGGCGAGGTACTTCTGCGCGTCATGTTCGGTCAGTGCGGCTTCGCCGAGCATGTCGTAGGAATAACGGAAGCCCTTGGCTTCAAAGCGCGTGGCGTTGGCCAGTGCTTCGGCGATGGTTTCGCCGGTCACAAACTGCTCGCCCATCAGGCGCATGGCCATGTCGACGCCCTTGCGGATCATCGGCTCGCCGCTCTTGCCGATGATGCGGCTCAGGGAGGAGGTCAGGCCTGCTTCGTTGTGCGTCGACACCAGTTTGCCGGTCAGCAACAGGCCCCAGGTGGCAGCGTTGACGAACAGCGACGGGCTGTTGCCCAAGTGCGGGTGCCAGTTGCCGGTGCTGATTTTGTCGCGGATCAGGGCGTCGCGGGTGCCTTTGTCCGGGATACGGAGCAGCGCTTCGGCCAGGCACATCAGGGCCACGCCTTCCTGGGACGACAGCGAGAACTCTTGCAGCAGGCCTTGCACGATACCGGCACGGCCACCGGCGCTCTTTTGATTGCGCAGTTTTTCGGCAATCGAGGCGGCCAGGGTCTGGGTGGCTTCGGCCATCGGTGCAGACAGACGTGCCTGCTCCAGCAGCATCGGCACCACTTCGGGTTCCGGGCGACGGTAAGCCGAAGTAATGGCTGCGCGCAGGACTGACTGCGGCAAGATGCTTTCAGCAAACTCCAGGAAGCATTGGTGGGTGTGATCGGTGTTGGTGTCATCAGCGTCATCGCTGGTGGCAGCTGGCACACCGTTCAACTCCGCCAGGGTTGCACCACCCTCGAGTTTTTCCAGGTAATTGAAAATTGCCTGTTTGATCAGCCAGTGAGGCGTGCGATCAATCGAGGCCGCGGCAGCCTTCAGGCGCTCGCGGGTTGGGTCATCGAGTTTGACCCCAAGGGTGGTGGTAGCCATTTTTTTATCCTCATGGGTGCCACATGGGCGCGGCAGCAGCTGGCGGCAAGATTAGCGCTGCGCTGAATTGGGTGCAACTAGGTGCAACCCGGTTTCATCAGAATTTTTTACCTTACCTGTAGGAGTGCGTTTATCTCGCGATGGGGTGCTCTTGTAAAAGATCGCGAGGCAAGATCGCTCCTACAAGGAATGTGTGTTTTTAGATTGATACGGGGTGCTTTTGCATCGAAAAAGATGCGAAAGGTGCAACTGGCAAGGCAGAAATTGGTTGCACCTGATTTGCGTTGTTGCATAGCATTCGCGGCTTACGTGTGACCCTCTGAACCCACAAGGTTCTGCGGCTGACGATTTTCCTGGAGAAGCGTCAGTCATAAATGCGCAGCCTGGTTAACCGTCTCAGACAAAACGTTTGTGAACGTGCGGCCAGGCGGCCGTCAACGATAAAAACAATGCCAGGGCTTAATGCAATGAGTGTAAGTAACCCAATTCTGATCACGTTCGTGATCTACATCGCAGCAATGGTGCTGATTGGCTTTATGGCCTATCGCTCCACCAACAACCTGTCGGACTACATTCTGGGCGGTCGTAGCCTGGGCAGCGTGGTCACCGCGTTGTCCGCAGGCGCGTCTGACATGAGCGGCTGGTTGTTGATGGGCTTGCCGGGCGCCATCTACCTGTCCGGCCTGTCGGAAAGCTGGATTGCCATCGGTCTGGTGATCGGTGCGTATTTGAACTGGCTGTTTGTGGCCGGGCGCCTGCGGGTGCAGACCGAGCACAACGGCGATGCGCTGACTCTGCCGGACTACTTTGCCAGCCGTTTTGAAGACAAAAGCGGGCTGCTGCGGATTATCTCGGCGGTGGTGATTCTGGTGTTCTTCACCATTTACTGCGCCTCGGGCGTGGTGGCCGGTGCCCGTCTGTTTGAAAGCACCTTTGGCATGTCGTACGAAACAGCCCTGTGGGCCGGTGCAGCGGCGACCATCGCCTACACCTTTGTCGGCGGCTTTTTGGCGGTGAGCTGGACAGACACCGTGCAGGCCACCCTGATGATTTTCGCGCTGATCCTGACGCCAATCATCGTACTGCTGGCAACCGGTGGCATCGACACCACGTTCATGGCCATTGAAGCCCAGAACCCGGCCAACTTTGACATGCTCAAAGGCACGACCTTTATCGGCATCATCTCGTTGATGGGCTGGGGCCTGGGCTACTTTGGCCAGCCGCACATTCTGGCGCGCTTCATGGCCGCCGATTCGGTGAAGTCGATCGCCAACGCACGCCGCATCTCCATGACCTGGATGATCCTGTGCCTGGTCGGCACCGTGGGTGTTGGCTTTTTCGGTATCGCTTACTTCTCGGCGCACCCGGACGTGGCGGGCCCGGTCAACGAAAACCCTGAGCGGGTGTTCATTGAACTGGCCAAACTGCTGTTCAACCCATGGATTGCCGGTGTCTTGCTGTCGGCCATCCTGGCGGCGGTCATGAGTACCTTGAGCTGCCAGTTGCTGGTGTGCTCCAGCGCCCTGACAGAAGACTTCTACAAATCCTTCCTGCGCAAAAATGCCTCCCAGACCGAGTTGGTGTGGGTCGGTCGCGGCATGGTGCTGCTGGTGGCCGTGGTTGCCATCTTGCTGGCGGCTAACCCGGACAACCGCGTGCTGGGCCTGGTGAGCTACGCGTGGGCAGGCTTCGGTGCTGCGTTTGGACCGGTGGTGCTGATCTCGGTGCTGTGGAAAGGCATGACCCGCAATGGCGCGCTGGCCGGTATTTTGGTCGGTGCCATCACGGTGATCGTCTGGAAACACTTCAGCTTGCTGGGTCTGTACGAAATCATCCCGGGCTTCATCTTCGCCAGCATCGCCATTTTGGCGGTCAGCGCCCTGGGCCAAGGCCCAAGCAAGAAGATGGTCGAGCGATTCGAAGCGGCTGAGAATGACTTCAAACTGCACCACTGAGTGCAGTGAGAGGCGGCCCACATAGTGGGTAACAGACAACGGCCCGTTTCCCATGGAAACGGGCCGTTTTTATTGGGGCTCGCTAAAGACATGGCATTGCGCGTCGGATTAACAGCATGTCCTGCCCGGAGGTTTCCCATTTGTGGTGGGGGTTCTTCTGAAGCGTAAATGGCCGGCTCCAGACGTATTAGCCTTGGTTGAGCGCTCACTGATGAGTGCCTCAATCAAGGACGACAACCATGCGTAAAAAGATTTTTCTCGGGCACATCTCCCCTCGGGACTTGCCCTTCTCATTTCAAAGTCACTATCACTGGATTATTTCGGTGTACGCCCGCAAGCCGGGTGGTGTAGAGCGCCTTCTGCTCGAAACCCACGGCTATTACGCCATTCCGGCACCCTGGACGTTCGCCTTTCACGTCGATGACGATGAGTCGCCGGAGCTCGTTGAGGCCCATCAAATCCGCGTGCAAGTGCTGGACAACGACGTACTGATTGCCGATGCCAGCGAGCAGTTCGCGATTGACTGGGTGGCGAGTGAGGTCAGCGTGCATAACCTAGTATTGGTGCCGCGAGCGATTTGAGCAAGGCACCGTCTGGCGTGGAGCGTGGCTTAACCCCTGACGTTATTCGCTGCACAGGGTAAACTTCGCTCCCTGCGCAGGAGCAACCATGAACTATCGTCACGCCTTCCACGCCGGTAACCACGCCGACGTTCTTAAACATATCGTCTTGACCCGCCTCATCGCGTTGATGTCGCGCAAAGAGCAGCCTTTTGCTTACCTCGATACCCACGCCGGGCTGGGTTTGTATGACCTTCAAGGCGATCAGGCCACGCGTACGGGCGAGTACCTGGAAGGCGTCGCACGTTTGTGGGGCAGAAAAGACCTGCCCGCGATGACTGCGGACTACATGCAGGTGCTGCACAAGATGAACCCGGACGGGCAATTGCGTTATTACCCGGGTTCGCCTGAGCTGGCGCGTCGCACCACCCGTGCGCACGACCGCGTGTTGCTCAACGAAAAACACCCTGAAGACGGTGTGATGCTCAAGGCCAACATGAAGGGCGACCGCCGTGTGGCGGTGCACCTGGGCGAAGGCTGGCACGTACCGCGTGCATTGCTGCCTGTGGTCGAAAAGCGCGCGGTGATGCTGATTGACCCGCCGTTTGAAAAGCTCGACGAAATGCAGCGTTGCGTGGAGTCGTTAAAAGACGCCATCAGCCGCATGCGTCAGACCGTTGTAGCGATCTGGTACCCGATCAAGGACAAGCGCCAACTGCGCCGTTTCTATCAGGACCTGGCCGCCTCCGGCGCTCCGAAGTTGTTGCAGGTCGAATTGTTTGTGCACCCGCTGGATACCCCCAACAGCCTGAACGGCTCGGGCCTGGCGATCGCCAACCCGCCATGGGGTCTGGAAGATGAATTGCGCGAACTGCTGCCATGGCTGGCCAAAACACTGGGGCAAACCCAGGGTGGCTGGCAGATGGAATGGATAATCGCTGAATAACGATCACCTCACCCTGTAGGAGCGAGCTTGCCTCGCGATCTTTTAAAGATCAAAAGATCGCGAGACAATCGAGCGTCGACCGGCTGCTCCTACAGGAGATATGGCCTTTAGATCGAACAGTGGGCCGCTGGGACTTTTTCAAGTGCCCGCTTTTTTGTCTATGGAGCAGAGGCATTTAAATCGAACGTCACTACTTTAATTTCTTCGTTTGATTTGAAATACGAGATGTTATTGAAGTTATAGATTGTGCCACTGGTTTTCAGAAAAACATGGCCGCCACGTACTTCGTGAACGGCGTTGGAGCTTTTTGTCACGAGGAAGGGTGATGTTTTTCTGGTCTCTTGGAGTGCTTCTTCGAGGGTCGGTTGTTTTGCCATGAGGAAGTATCTGTAAATGAAGGGTACCGTCGCACCGCCTGAATCATAGAGGACCTCATAAACTGCCCCTCCTTCGCCAACGCTAGTGGCAGAGATAATCTTGGAGGGAGCGGGAACTCTATGTGTCGATAAAAATATATAGGCTGTTTGTATCAGGCAAATTAATAACAGCCCCCAAGCAACCCAGTTAGTAGCCTTTCGATTTTGCATAATCTATCCCGGCCTCGATCCACACTTGGTCAATGAAATCGTCACCATAAGGTGAATTTGACCACCAATTATTGAAATCTTCTTCCGATGTGCCCGCCGAGGACTGTGCAGCTCCGGCAGCTCTTAAAAGCACCGCTTCCGATATTCCGGCAGCAGTACCAACGGCGCCATAATGGAAATTTCCGAAGTTTTGGTACTGAGAGTGTCTCTGTTTGTAATCCCATTCACCGTGATTCCGTACTTTTTTATAAAACCAACTAAACAAAAAGCCACCGCCGCCAGAACTGAAATATTCTTTCTGTCTCTTGGACTCCTGAAGGTTTTGATCCAGCGAGACACCTTGCGGAGCGTCAGGGTACTGTTTGAGTCTTACCATTTCTTTGGCTTTATTAAGGTTTAACTCTTTTTCATTTTCGATGTGGGTCAGAGTTTGTACTTTGGCTTTTAGTCGCAGAGATGTTTCGGCGTAAACTTGGGAAAGTTTAGCGTTCTCGTAGCTCTTTGCCCAGTTATTAAGCCGATTCCTATTGATCGTAACTCTCGTCTTGCTGGCCTTTACAAAGCTCGCAGGAATTGGAGGCACAGAAATAAGAATATCTTTTCCGTTCCATAGCGATCGAGATTGTTGTGATCTGTTATCGGCCTCCGCATCTTTTGTTAGGTAAAGTTTTACGAGGATGTTTTTCTCATTTTTGATTATCTTGCTTGGTGTCGTAACGTCCATGGATGTATTGATGCCGCCTGAGGCTTTGATATCTTGTTCGATTTCAGTGTCTATAGACGAAATGTTTTTTTCATGCTGCAGGTTTAGCCGTTCTCGGTTGTCTGACATCCAGATTCTCACTTGATCTGTGGCTCTTATTGCCCAATTAAGGATGTCTTTCATGTATTCAGGCATTGCAGGTTCTTTTGAGGTTCCGGGTATGGAAAAATCCTCTGTTCTTCCTTCAACGCTTATAGGGCCAAGTTCTAGTGGCATTTTAAAAATCCTTTTGTTTTTGGTTTTAAATAGTAGTGTGTAGCGGTGAGATTGAGGAGCTATTTTTTAATGTTGTGCTGAATCTATCAGGAGTGTATCTGGATGATTTTGGTGTGAGTCGTAAATATGTATGTACATATTTTTCTAGTATGTGTTTAGTCATGATCGTGTATGGTCTTGAATTGTAACTGGCTAGGCATATAGTCAATTTTTCAGGTGTATCTACTCTTTTGAGAGAGTGCGTTTAGGAGGCGGAATAATTCAGATGGTTCCTACTGATATTTGGGAGATATCGTGTAGGTGTAGCTATTAAAAGATTGGTCGTAGGTAGGGGCGTGCATCTAGGTATTACGCAAGATGATCTTGGCGCTTTTTAAACTTTCCGGAAGAGTCTGACGCTGGTGTGTTGCTGGCAGATGGAATGGATAATCGCTGAATAACGATCACCTCACCCTGTAGGAGCGAGCTTGCCTCGCGATCTTTTAAAGATCAAAAGATCGCGAGACAAGCTCGCTCCTACAGGGGGTGTGGCGTCAGATCGGGCAGGTCACGCCTGTGCCGCCGATGCCGCAGTAGCCTTGCGGGTTTTTCGCCAGGTATTGCTGGTGGTAGGCCTCAGCGAAGAAGACCGTTGGCGCCTGGTCGATTTCGGTGGTGATGGTGCCCAGGCCGGCTTTGGTCAATTCATTCTGGTAGGCAGTTTTGCTGGCCTCGGCAGCGGCCAGTTGCTCTGGGGTGGTGCAGTAGATCACCGAGCGGTATTGGGTGCCGATGTCGTTGCCCTGGCGCATGCCCTGGGTCGGGTTGTGCAGTTCCCAGAACATTTTCAGCAGGTCTTCGTATTTCACTTTTGCCTGGTCGTACACCACCAGCACCACTTCGGTGTGGCCGGTCAGGCCCGAGCAGACTTCTTCATAGGTCGGGTTGGGGGTAAAGCCACCGGCGTAACCCACCACCGTGCTGACCACGCCGGGTACTTCCCAGAACTTGCGTTCTGCGCCCCAGAAGCAACCCAAACCAAAGATCGCAAAGCCGACGTCGTCCAGAAACGGGCCCAGCAACGGGTTGCCGTTGACGAAATGGGTTTCGGGCAGTTGCATCGGTGTTTCGCGGCCCGGCAGGGCTTGCTCTTGAGTGGGTAGCACGTTTTTATTCACCAGGATTTCCGAGCGCAAGACCATGTTTCAAGTCCTCTCAGTCAGATTGTAGGAAGTTAGAACAGCAGTGTGCCCGAGTGCTGCGTCGCTGTCAGGTCAGCGGTCCGCGCGGGTAGCGTTTGAGTGCACGTTCCAGCTCGGCACCGGGGATCGGCCGGTCGAACAGGTAGCCCTGGCCCACGTCGCAGCGATGGCGGCGCAGGAAGGCCAGTTGGGCGGCGGTCTCGATGCCTTCGGCCACCACTTTAAGCTTAAGGTTGTGGGCCATGGCAATCACCGCTGAAGTGATCTCCATGTCGTTCTGGTTGTCGGGGATGTCTTTGATAAAGCTGCGGTCGATTTTGATGATGTCGATCGGGAATTTCTTCAAGTAACTGAGTGAGGAATACCCCGTACCAAAGTCGTCCATGGCCAGGGTCAGGCCCAGTTCCTTGAGCTGATCCAACTGCAGGCGGGTGTCGTCGGTGGCTTCCAGCAGCAGGCCTTCCGTCAGCTCCAGCTCCAGCAATGTCGGGGGCAGTTGTTCTTCTTTGAGGATGCTGGCAATCGAGGCGACCAGATCCGGGTCGGAAAACTGCTTGGGCGACAGGTTGATCGCCACCTGTAAGTTGCCAAACCCCGCCGCACTCAGTTGCTTGCTCATGCGGCAGGCCTGGCGCGCGACCCACTTGCCAATGGGGATGATCAGCCCGGTTTCTTCGGCGACGCTGATGAACTGGTCGGGGCGGATCATGCCTTTTTCCGGGTGGTCCCAACGCAGCAGGGCTTCCATGCCCAGCAGCCGCCCTGTGCGTAAACACAGCTTGGGTTGGTAGAACACATCCAGCTCGTTTTGGGTCAGGGCGCGGCGCAGGTTATTTTCGACGAACAGCTTATAGCTGGCCTCGGCGTTCAAGGTTTCGGTGAACACCTGCACCTGATGCTTGCCGTTGGCTTTGGCCTTGTGCAGCGCCAGCCCGGCGTTACGCATCAAGGTCTGCGGGTCGAGCCCGTGCAGGGGCGCGCAGGCCACGCCGACAGAGCCAGTGACGCTGATGAGTTGGTTATCGACGAACATCGGCTTGTCGAGGGTCATCAGCAACTGGCTGGCGGTTTGCTGGCCGATTTCGAGGGTGGCGTTGTCCAGCAGCACGGCAAATTCGTTACTGGCGAAGCGGGCCAGATTATCTTCGGGGTTCAGGCTGTTGCGCAGGCGGCGCGCCAGGCTGATCAAGAGCTTGTCGCCGGTCTGGTGGCCGAGGCTGTCGTTGATCCGCTTGAAATTATCGATGTCCACCAGCAACAGGCACACCTTGGTAGCGCTGTCACGACTGAAGCGTTCATCGAGGTTGCGGATAAAGGCCGGGCGGTTGCCAAGGCCGGTCAGGTTGTCGGTGTAGGCCAAGCGTTCGATCCGCTGTTGCGCCAGCTTGGCCTCGGTGATGTCTTCGTAAATACCGATGTAGTGGGTCAGCTCGCGGTTGTCGCCATACACTTTCGAGATCGACATCTGGCCCCAGTAGGGCTCAAGGTTTTTACGCCGGCTTTTGAACTCGCCTTGCCAGCTGTTGCCCTTGCTCAAGCTTGAGTGCGCATCGAACAGCAGATCGCTGAGGTTCTCCAGCGCCAGCAGTTCAGACAGTTTGTGGCCTTGGACTTCTTCGGCGCTGTATTGGGTGATGGCGGTGAAGCTCGGGTTGACGTACTCGACCACGCCGTCGCAATTGACCAGCAAAAAGGCATTGGCGCTTTGCTCGACAGCCCGCTGAAACAGGTGCAGGGCGTTAGTGGCTGCGCGCCGGTTGTGGTTGTTGATCACTTGCGCGAACTGGTCAGCCAACTCGCCGGCAAAGGCGATTTCATCGGCTTGCCAAGCCCGGGTCTTGCCGGTCTGTTCAAGGCACAGCACCCCGATCACCTGGCCGTCGATGCGAATGCTGGCATCGAGCATGGCATTGGTGTCGTGGCGGTTCAGGCAGGCCGCCAGCTCGCGGGTACGCGGGTCGCGGTTGGCATTTTGCGCGTCGATGGAGCGGCTGGTGTGCAGGGCATCGAGGTAGTCCGGGAACAGGCTGATGTCGATGGCGTCCTGGGCCACATGCGCCTGGCTCTCGCGCTGGAACGCCGAAATCGGCAGCAGGCGATGACCGTCGAGGGTCCACAGGCTGGCGGCGTCCAGTTGGTAGATGTCGCAGGCGCTGCGGGTGATCAGTTCGGCGGCTTCTTGCAGCGAGTTGTGCTGGCTGTAGCGGTGGCGGGCGAGGCGCAGGATCAAGTCCTGTTGGGCGCGCACACGCTCAAGGTGTTGCAGTTGTTCTTGCTGGGCGCGCTGGTTGAGTTCCAGGGCGATGTGCAACCGGCTGTTTTGTGTTTCCAGCTCGGCGACAGGGGCCTGCGCGGTGCTGCTGACCGAGCCCTCCACCACCAGCACATAACCGCGCAAGAGCTGGCGGTTGTGTTGCTTGTAGGCTTCGCCCACTTCCATCAGATTCAGCGCCCCCAGGGGCGTGTGCAGGGTGTAATGCACCACATAGTGGGGGCTTGCGCGCAGTTGCAGCGCAATCGCGTCATGCAAGCGATAGCGCGCTTTGGGCTCCATCAGGCTGGCGTAGGGCGAGCCGACCAGTGCGCACAGCTCAGTGGCGGGCAACCCGACGTAGCGCTCGCAGCCAGGGTCGAGGTAAAGCAAGGCCCAACTGGCTTCATTAAGCCGCTCGAAACGCAGCATCCCGAGCCGCGAAGGCACGGGTAACTGCGTCACGACCTCGGCTGCCGTTCGCAGGGCAGCATCGGATTGGCTTTTCATTCGGGTACTCGCTTCACACATACGGATGGCAGCAGGGCTCAAGCCCTGTTCCTGCGGTCTGCGGCAAGGTTGCATCATGCGTACTGAGCTGACAAGTGAACATGATTGACATCACCCACTTGAAGGTTAGCGCCGCAACGTCAGGATGCAACAGGCTGGCGATCGCTGTTTCAGTTTTATGACTGTTATTTCAATGCAATCGTCACCGACTCAAGCACCCGACCCTTCGGGTTATAAAAATCGACCTGCAAGTGCTTACCGGTGAGGGTCAGGCAGGCAAAGTTGTCTTCGCTGACCATGGCGCTGGTCAACGCCGGGGAATAATGGCCTTGCCCATGACTGGCCAGCGGAGCATTGAGCAGCAGATTACTGGCCTTCGCGTACGGTAACAGCCTGCTGTTGCACAGCGGTGACGAGACGATGCCGTGCACTACAAAGTTCGGGTCTTCGCTGTGGGTGAGCGAGCAGGTCAAAGAGCCGTGGATGTCGCCGCTGATAAACATCACGTTTTTGACGGCGTTGGTGCGGATGACTTCCAGCAGGCGCAAGCGTTGTGCGGCAAATGACTTCCAGCCGTCATCGCCATGGCTTTTTTGATCGGGCATGAACATCACGCTGCTGACGATGAACTTCACTTTGGCGGTGCTGTTTTTCACCCATTTATGCAGGGCGTTTTCTTGCTCGACGCCGATCATTCTGCGGTCAGTGCCGGTTAACACGCGTTCGGTGCGACAGTCCATGACAAACCAGTCGGTGTCGCCATCGGCAAAGGTGTACCAGTATTTCTCTACGCTGCGGTTGATGCACCCGTCTGTGAGCAGGTCGTGGGCGGGGCCGTGGCTGCACTGGAAGGTTTCGTAGGCGCGAATGGCATTGCTGTAGAGCTCGTCGTCCTGGTGGCTGCGACTTGCAGGCCAGTTATCTTCGATCTCATGATCGTCGAGGATCATGTAGGTCGGGGTGCTGGCCATGAGCTGGCTGATGTGCGGCTGTGAGAAGGCTGCCCGGTATTTGCGCGAGATGTCTGCGTACTCCCGGTCGGGTGCGAAGATGTTCATGTCATCGACGTACACCTGATCCCCGATCATCAGCACGCCATCAAGCGGGGCGCTGGCGTTCAGGTCGCTGATGGCCTTGAAGATCTTGTCGCCCAGTTCTGGTCGCGAAGGGGTGTTCAGTGTAAGCCGCAGGTAGCGGCATGAGCCTACAACGTAGCGATGCGTGCGGTTGCGTTTGGGGGAGGCAGATTTAAACCGGTAGATCGTTGAGGGCCATTCCAGCGCTATGTGTTTGACGGTGTCCGGAGTGTGGTCAAGGTAAGTGGTTCTGAACCAGCCCGCCTGGTATTCGTAGCGCGTGTCTGCGCTCAGCCCGCGCAGGACCAGGGTGTCAGACATGTCATAAGTGCTACTGAGCTTCGAATAGAGGCCGGCAGACCATTGCTGCGTGCCCGCTTTGCGGTAGCGAACAGCGGCAAAAACTGCATTTTCAGCATCGGCAGCGCCACGGATAAAAATGCGCGCTTGCTCTGAGGTGGTGTAGCCCACTATGGGGCCAACGGTGGGTGTGTCCATGTCGAAATCCTTTTTGATAAGTGGCGATCCCTGTCGCCGCGGTTAAGTCCTTTCATTAACCGTAGAGGGGGGCAGAGGGAACTTCGCCTCTCAACATCAGCGGGCTTCGTAGTGCCGGGGTGTTATGTGGTGAGTGAATTGTGGTGGTCTAATTTCCCCGGACACCTCGATAGGTGGAAAATACATCTATCGAGGAACTCTCCATGACTAAAAA
>NZ_JBEOPQ010000008.1:0-117697 GCF_040310285.1 Pseudomonas sp. HY2-MNA-CIBAN-0224
CAAGATCAACAGATCGCGAGCAAGCTCGCTCCTACAGGGCCTTTAGAATCAATCACTTATTTCATGTTTGATAGGAGGGGCCGCCCCGTCTTCGACGCTGCGCTGTCGCGCAGCAAACAGGCCACCGAGTATCTTCAGCATCCCCCAATCGGTTCCCTCTCCTTCGGGAGAGGGCTAGGGTGAGGGGGCTCTTAGACCAAGATCAACAGATCGCGAGCAAGCTCGCTCCTACACGTTTTTGAACACCGCACCACTGGTATGCATCTCGCCCCACTTCTGTGCACTGCACATCCCAACGCCTCTGACCTGCTGCGCTCAACACACCCGCCCCACACACAAAAGCCCCGGATTACGGGGCTTTTGTGTCTATGCAAAGAAAATAACAGCCAAAAAACAAAACTGGCACGCGCCCTGCAATAACCCTGTTACCTAAGCAACACTGGTTTAGGGGACCTTGGTACAGGCAGGCCAGGACTCCCCACTTTTACACCGCAGCCTTGATGCCATCTGCATCAACGCGCACAACGCTTTTAGGGAACCCGGTACAGGCAGGCCGGGACTCCCTTCTTTTACACCGCAGCCTTGATGCCACCCGCATCAACGCGTTCAACGCTTTTGGGGAGCCTGGTACAGGCAGGCCGGGACTCCCTCTTTTATTACTCTTGCAGGTTCACCTGCAGCCGCCAGCGCCCATCCTGCGGCGCACCGGCCCAGTCGCCCTTCAAGGCGCGGGCCGCCACCAGGGTCAGCATCACACCCGCATCGGTGCGACTCACCCGCCAGTTCACATCCCTACCGTTCACCTTAAGCTGGCCGTTTTGCGGCTGGCCCTTGGCCACGAATAACAGCCCGAGGGTGCCGTCTACCCATTCGCCGTGCAGCTTGGGCTCGTGGTTAAACCACACCACTAAACCCTGCGGCTGGACCTCTATCTGCTGCAGCTCAGTCGGCTCAGGCATCGTCAAACGGCCGATCATCATCCCGACCATCACACCGACTATCGCCAAAGAACCTAAAACCCGTGGCCATAGTTTCGGCCTTGGGTCCTCATCAGGCGTAGAATGCTGCCCATCTTTATATTCGGAGCCGTGCATGTTTCACGTCATCCTTTTTCAACCAGAAATTCCGCCGAATACCGGCAACATTATCAGGCTCTGCGCCAACAGCGGCTGCCACCTGCACTTGATCGAGCCTATCGGTTTTGAGCTGGACGACAAGCGCTTGCGCCGGGCAGGCCTGGATTATCACGAATACGCGCCGCTCAAGCGCCATGCCGACCTGGCCAGTTGCCTGGAAAGCCTGGGCCATCCGCGCCTGTTCGCTTTTACCACTAAAGGCTCGCGGCCGTTCCACGATGTGCAGTTTGCTGAAGGCGATGCCTTTATCTTCGGCCCTGAAAGCCGTGGCCTGCCGCCAGAGGTGCTCGACGCGCAAGACAGCGATCACCGCCTGCGCCTGCCCATGCGCGAAGGCTGCCGCAGCCTGAACCTGTCCAACACCGTGGCTGTGGCCGTTTACGAAGCCTGGCGCCAGTTGGGGTTTAAGTAGCCGCGGATACAACGTTACCCATAAAAAAAGCGCCATTCAGGCGCTTTTTTTATGGGCGGGGCGCTGTTTACTGAACAGTCGCGCTGCCTTCTTCTTGCATGCGCTGCAGCTCTTGAGCGTACAGAGCATCGAAGTTCACCGGAGCGAGCATCAACGCCGGGAACGAACCACGAACAACCAGGCTGTCCAGAGTTTCGCGGGCATACGGGAACAGCAGGTTCGGGCAGAACGCGCCCAGGGTGTGGCTCATCGACGCTTGATCAAGGTTTTTGATCAGGAAGATGCCAGCCTGCTGAACTTCAGCAATAAACGCCACTTCTTCAGCGTTTTTCACGGTGACCGACAAGGTCAGAACCACTTCAAAGAAGTCGCCTTCCAGTGGCTTTTGACGGGTGTTGAGGTCCAAAGCAACGCTCGGCTCCCACTGCTGACGGAAGATGGCCGGGCTTTTCGGCGCTTCAAACGACAGGTCACGTACGTAAATACGCTGCAGGGAGAATTGTGGAGCAGTGTCTTCGTCGCTAACAGCAGCGGTGTTCTGTTGGTCAGTCATCACAGATCCTTGATCATCTTGGGGCTTTAGAGAATGAGAGTCAGACGTTCAGCAGCGCATCCAATTTACCTGCGCGTTCGAGCGCAAACAGGTCATCGCATCCACCCACATGCCGGTCGCCGATCCAAATTTGCGGAACGGAGGTACGACCTGCTTTTTGGGTCATTTCTGCACGAACTTGAGGCTTGCCGTCGACTTTGATTTCTTCGAAGGCAACACCCTTTTTCTCCAGCAAAGCCTTGGCTCGCATGCAGTAAGGGCAATAGTCGCTGGAATATACGATGACCTTGGACATAGTTACTTCACCACTGGGAGGTTATCTGCACGCCAGGTCGCAATACCGCCGGACAGCTTGGCGGCGTTGTAGCCGGCTTTAAGCAGTTCGCGTGCGTGCGTGCCGGAGTGCTGGCCAGCCGCATCCACCAGGATCAGGGTCTTGCCCTTGCCCTTGTGCTTGTCCAGTTCGGCAATGCGCGCCATCAGTTTGTCTTGCGGAATGTTCAGCGCACCCACAATGTGGCCGGCAGCAAAGTCTTTGGCCGGGCGAATATCAATCACCACGCCTTCGTCGCGATTGACCAGACCGGTCAGTTCGCCGGTGCTGACGCTGCGGCCGCCGCGGCTCACCTCATGGGCGATCAACAACGCCAACAAGATGACAAACGCGCCTACAAGCAGGTAGTGAGAAGTGGCAAATGCAATCAGGTGATCAACCATCAGAAGGTTCCAGGGCGTGAAAATGTGGGCCAGTATACACAGGCACCATGGCCCGCCAAACCCCGCCCGGCGGTGACGCCACATGAACTTCGCTTTAAACTGCGCATCTTCTTGATACTTCTATTAACCACGCCACGAGTGGGATCTATGACTACCACGCCTAAACCTCTGATCCTGATCATCCTGGATGGCTTCGGTCACAGTGAAAGTCACGATTACAACGCCGTCTATTCAGCCAAAAAACCTGTGCTTGATCGCCTTACCGCCAGCATGCCAAACGGCCTGATCTCAGGTTCGGGCATGGATGTGGGGCTGCCGGACGGCCAAATGGGTAACTCCGAGGTCGGCCACATGAACCTCGGCGCCGGGCGCGTGGTTTATCAGGATTTCACCCGCGTCACCAAGTCGATCCGCGACGGCGAGTTCTTCGAGAACCCGACCATTTGCGCAGCGGTAGACAAAGCCGTTGGCGCGGGCAAAGCCGTGCACATCATGGGCCTGCTGTCGGATGGCGGTGTTCACAGCCACCAGGACCACTTGGTCGCGATGGCCGAGCTGGCCGTTAAACGCGGCGCTGAAAAAATCTACCTGCACGCCTTCCTGGATGGCCGCGACACGCCGCCTAAAAGCGCTGCATCGTCGATCGAGCTGCTGGACGAGGCCTTCAAAACCCTCGGCAAAGGCCGTATCGCCAGCCTGATTGGCCGTTACTTCGCCATGGACCGCGACAACCGTTGGGACCGCGTGGCGCAAGCCTACAACCTGATCGTCGACGGCAAAGGCGAGTTCAACGCTGCCACCGCGCAACAAGGCCTTGAAGCCGCGTATGCCCGTGGCGAGAGCGATGAGTTCGTCAAAGCCACCACCATTGGTGAACCAGTGACCGTTGAAGACGGCGACGCCGTGGTCTTCATGAACTTCCGTGCCGACCGCGCCCGTGAGCTGACCCGCGCGTTTGTGGAAGACGGCTTCAAGGAATTCGAACGTGCACGCCAGCCGAAACTGGCCGGCTTCGTCATGCTGACCCAATACGCGGCCAGCATCCCGGCCCCGAGCGCTTTCGCACCGGGCAGCCTGGAAAACGTGCTCGGCGATTACCTGGCAAAAAACGGCAAGACCCAGCTGCGCATTGCCGAAACCGAAAAATACGCCCACGTGACGTTCTTCTTCTCGGGTGGCCGCGAAGAACCGTTCCCGGGTGAAGAGCGCATTTTGGTGCCGTCGCCGAAAGTCGCGACCTACGACCTGCAACCAGAAATGAGCGCGCCTGAAGTCACCGACAAAATCGTCGATGCCATCGAGCACCAGCGTTACGACGTGATCGTGGTCAACTACGCCAACGGCGACATGGTCGGCCACAGCGGTGTGTTCGACGCCGCCGTCAAAGCCGTTGAATGCCTGGACGCCTGCGTGGGCCGTATCGTTGAAGCGCTGGACAAAGTGGGCGGCGAAGCGCTGATCACCGCTGACCACGGCAACGTTGAACAGATGGAAGACGAGTCTACTGGTCAGGCGCACACCGCCCACACCTGCGAACCCGTACCGTTCATCTATGTCGGCAAGCGCTCACTCAAAGTCCGCGAGGGCGGTGTATTGGCTGACGTCGCACCGACCATGCTCAAGCTGTTGGGGCTACCACAGCCCAAAGAAATGACCGGCACCAGCATCCTGGTCGACGCCTAAGCACCCTGTAGCCGCTGCCGCAGGCTGCGATGGGGCGCGCAGCGGCCCTGCTTTATTAAAGGGCCTTCGGCCCTTATCGCAGCCTGCGGCAGCGGCTACAACGTCCTCAACACACTGGATTCAGGCCACAATTTCACCTTCATCCATTCCTTATAGACAACGTTGGCGGGCATACTAGGCCGTCCCGTTCCTCCAGGTGTCGCCCGCCCCATGCTTCGCGCCCTTATAGCTCTGACCCTCACATGCCTGCTCCAACCGGCGTTTGCCGACGAGCGCGCGCAAACTCAACAGCAGCTGGAAGCCACGCGTCAGGACATCGGCGAGCTGAAAAAGCTCCTCGGCAAGCTCCAGGAAGAAAAATCCGGAGCACAAAAAGACCTGCGCAGCACCGAAACTGAAATCGGCAAGCTGGAAAAGCAGGTGGAGGCCCTGCAACAAGAACTAAAAAAGAGTGAAGGCGAGTTGCTGCGCCTTGATAGTGAGAAGAAAAAACTCAACAGCGCAAAAGTTGAACAGCAACGTCTGATCGCCATTCAAGCCCGGGCCGCGTATCAAGGTGGCCGTCAGGAATACCTCAAACTGCTGCTTAACCAGCAGAACCCCGAGAAGTTCGCCAGAACCCTCACCTATTACGATTACCTGAGCCAGGCCCGTCTGGCCCAGCTCAAAGGGTTTAACGAAACCCTGCGCCAGTTGGCCAATGTCGAATCCGACATCAACACCCAACAAGCACAACTGCTGACACAAAAAAGCAGCCTGGACAGCCAGCGCGCCGAACTCGACAAAGTCCGCGCTGACCGCCAGCAAGTGCTGGCCAAGATCAACGCCGACGTCAAAAACCGCGATCAAAAGTTACAAGCTCGCGAGCAGGATCAGGCAGATCTGGCTAAAGTCCTCAAGACCATTGAAGAAACCCTCGCCCGTCAGGCCCGCGAAGCCGAAGAGGCGCGGCAAAAAGCTCTGATCGCGCAGCAAGAAGCCGAAAAGAAACGCCAGCGTGAGGCTGAATCGGTGGCTACCGACGCCCCGCGCAAAGTGGTCAAGTCCACCCCAGGTGCCTTGGTTTCAAGTGCGGGCGTCTCTTATGGCGGACCTTTTTCTCAGGCACGGGGCAAACTTCCTTGGCCGGTTGATGGTCGATTGCTTGCCCGCTTCGGTGAAAGCCGTGGCGATGACGCCCGTGCCAAGTGGGACGGGGTGATGATCAGCGCCAATGCGGGCACCCAGGTGCACGCGGTGCACGGCGGTCGGGTGGTGTTTGCCGACTGGCTGCGCGGCGCCGGGCAACTGGTCATTCTGGACCACGGTAACGGTTACTTAAGCTTGTATGGCCACAATCAGACCCTGCTTAAGTCTGCTGGAGACATTGTAAAAGCTGGCGATGTGATCTCCACCGTGGGCAACAGCGGTGGGCAAGCCACACCAGCGCTGTACTTTGCTATTCGTCAGCAGGGCCGCCCCAGCGACCCTGCACAATGGTGCCGCACTCAAGGATGAGTGCCATCACCTTTAATACGTAGGAGTTCGTTCAACATGCCGCACTTGTCCCGCCTCAACTCGCTGGCCCTGACGATCGCTCTGGTGATTGGATCACCCCTGGTGTTTGCTGCCCAGCCAGTCGCTCAGCCTGCGGCCACTGCCAGCGCCAAGGCACCGCTGCCGCTGGAAGAGCTGCGTACATTTGCCGAGGTCATGGACCGCATCAAGGCCGCGTATGTTGAACCGGTAGACGACAAGACCCTGCTGGAGAACGCCATCAAGGGCATGCTCAGCAACCTTGACCCGCACTCTGCGTATCTGGGCCCCGAAGACTTCGCCGAGCTGCAAGAAAGCACCAGCGGCGAGTTCGGTGGCCTGGGCATCGAAGTCGGTTCGGAAGACGGCAATATCAAAATCGTCTCGCCGATCGATGACACCCCTGCCAGCAAGGCCGGTATCCAGGCGGGCGACTTTATCGTCAAGATCAATGGCCAGCCTACCAACGGCCTGACCATGACCGAAGCCGTGGACAAAATGCGCGGCAAGGTCGGCCAGAAAATCACCCTGACCCTGGTTCGCGGTGGCGGTGCGCCGTTCGACGTGACGCTGACCCGCGCCAATATCCAGGTCAAGAGCGTCAAGGCACAACTGCTCGAAGACGGCTACGGCTATATCCGCATTACCCAGTTCCAGGTCAAGACCGGCGAAGAAGTCGCTGCGGCGCTGGCCAAACTGCGCAAAGAAAACGGCAACAAGAAGCTCAAGGGCATCATCCTTGACCTGCGTAACAACCCGGGCGGCGTGCTGCAATCAGCCGTTGAAGTGGTCGACCACTTCATCAAAAAAGGCCTGATCGTGTACACCAAAGGCCGCCTGCCAAACTCCGAACTGCGCTTCTCGGCCACCGGCAAAGACTTGAGCGAAGCTGTGCCGCTGGTGGTGCTGATCAACGGCGGCAGCGCCTCGGCATCCGAAATCGTCGCCGGTGCCCTGCAGGATCAAAAGCGTGGCGTGGTCATGGGCACGCCAAGCTTCGGCAAAGGCTCGGTGCAGACCGTCTTGCCACTGAACAACGACCGCGCACTGAAGATAACCACTGCGCTGTACTACACCCCGAACGGGCGCTCGATTCAGGCCCAGGGCATCGTACCGGACATCGAAGTCAACCGCGCCAAGATCACCCGCGAGCAAGACAACGAGTACTACAAAGAGGCCGACCTGCAAGGTCACCTCGGCAACGGCAACGGCGGTGCAGACAAACCGACTGGCTCCGGTACCAAAGCCAAACCCATGCCGCAAGACGATGACTACCAGTTGAGCCAGGCCTTGAGCCTGCTCAAAGGCTTGAGCATCACGCGCGGCAATTAAGGGTGCGCTTCTGGTCTGTCATCGCCCTGCTCTGCTGCCTGAGCGGCGCCGCCCACGCGGCGCCTGCCAACGCCCCCGAGGCACCGCGCAAGGCGTACCTGACCCTGATCATCGACGACCTGGGGCAAAACCTGCCCCGTGATCGGCGTGTACTGGCCTTTCCGGGGCCGGTGACCACGGCAATCATGCCCGACACTCCGCACGCCGCTGAATTTGCCCGCGAGGCGCACAAGGCGGGCAAAATCGTCATTCTGCATATGCCAATGGACCCGGCCACGGGGCCGTTTGCCTGGCACCCTGACCTGCCGCTGGAGGAACTGGCCAAACGCCTCGATGCGGCATTCAAGGCCGTGCCCTACACCAGCGGCATCAACAACCATGAAGGCAGCCGCATGACCGCTCAGCCGCAGGCGATGGCCTGGTTGATGGGCGAGTTGCAACAGCGGCACAAATTCTTCGTCGACAGCCGCACCAGCGCCAAAACGGTTGCCGCGGCCGAGGCGCAAAAAATCGGCCTGGCCAGCGTGTCGCGGGACGTGTTCCTGGACAACGTACGCACCGAAGACGCCATCACCCAGCAGCTCAACACCGCGATCAAACACGCACGCAGCCACGGCTCGGTGGTCATGATCGGCCACCCCTACCCGCAAACCCTCGCCGTGCTCGAACGCGAACTGCCCACGCTCAAAGCCCAGGGCATCGACTGGATCGACATCAAACAAATGATCGGCGTGCGCAGCAATCAGGCGATGGACGCGCATGGCAAGAATGGGATTTATCGTTGAAACACTCTGTAGGAGCGAGCTTGCCTCGCGATCTTTTTAAAGATCAAAAGATCGAGAGGCAAGGGTTGGGTCAGAGGTAGCGGGCGCGGATTTTGTCCAGTTCGCCTTCGGCCTTGAGCTCATCCAGCGCGGCTTGCAATTTGCTCACCACGGCATCGGGCACTTGCTTGTTCAACGCCAGAAACAGCTCAGCCTGATTAAACCGCAGCACCGTCTTGAACCCTGAAATACCCACTTGTCGGGCCAAAAACTGCCCCGCCGGATCACCCGTGGCCCACAGGTCGATGTGACCGGCCTGCAGCTTTCTGGCGTTGTCCTGGTCGCGTAACACAATCACCGGCGCGTAGCCCTGCTTCTCCAGGAACATGGCGATCACATCGTCCTTGTAAGCGCCTATTCGATAGGCCCGCGCTTGCTCAAGCGTGGTCAGCTGAATGGGGCTATTGGCCCGCGCCAGCAGCACCCAGTCGTCCGGGCCAAGCGGGCCGACCCACTTGAACAGGTGTTCACGCTCAGGCACCCGCGCCGTCACAAACACGCCGTAATTGGGATTATCCATCGCCAGGTTGTAGATACGCTGCCAAGGGAAGCGCAAGGTCATGCTGTAGTCGACGCCTGCACGCTCGAACGTTTCACGCAGAATATCGACGGCAATGCCTTCAAGATTCTGGTTCTGCGCAAAATTCTTGCCGTTTTTGGCCATGTTGTAAGGCGGGAAATTTTCAGTCAGCAGCACCAGCGATGGCCGCTCGGACGGGGCTGCAAACACGCTACTCACCAGCAACATCGTGCAACTGGCAAGCAAGAGACAAAGACGCTTAAACATAACGTTTACCCAAATCCATGGTGTGACAAGAGTGCCGTGGTCTCGTCAAGCTGTCCAGCACGCGTTTGGCTAACGCAACGTTACACACCTGCACTAACTATTTTAAAAGGCGCTATATAACTACTCCCTCACAAGCGCTGCCCTATGACCTACTGCTTCCCGTCTTTATAAAACACTCATATATAGAGTAGGGATTGCCCATGAATACTTTAACTATTCGCTTTCTATCAATAGCGTTAATAAGCGTAACGTCCAACGTGTATGCTGAAACTTTCGAACACTCCGCCCACACCATTGCCAGCGGGCTTGTTCAACTCTCAGACAACCCCGCCCACCTGTCCCATACATGGACAGGCATTGGCCGACTTCGAGGCCCCCGCGCGTCTTACTGTACCGCCAGCCTGATCGATACACGTGACAAAGAGCAACCTTCAGACACATCACCGGCCTATATCATCACTTCGCAGCGCTGCTTAAACAGCAGCAACGCAGGCAACTATACGTATGACGGTGGTGTACAAAAGAACGCCCCCATTGAGGGCAACGTCTATTTCAACAACTTTGAAAATACACTCGGCCATACTAAAAAATACGCATTTAAAAGCATCGCCTGGCAAAGTGACGGAGGTTTGAACCTGGCGATTATCGAATTGAACGACACCCTGTCGAACCTGATGAAAGCAGGCGTTCAGCCATTAACCATTGCCTCCGCTACGCCTCCTGCGGGTACCGAAATCCTCACCTTGGGTATTGCGCACACCAGCAATCTATACGCCACGTCTTGTACACAACTGCCCCGTGTCGATGTCTTAAGCCACCCTTGGGTCAGCACTCAAATGCTGCCCAACCACTGCACAGCCCTTACAGAAGGCGGACGAGGAGCCGCGGTTCTGGACAAGGACCACAACGAGTTGATCAGTCTGATTGTTGTAAGCACCCATGGCACTGACAGCGTCAATAAATGCCAAGCGCTTTCGCCTTGTGAAATCAAAGACAAGGCCTCCCTCTGGAGTGCAGATACTCACTACGCCCTTCCTGTCTCATTTCTCAATCAATGTTTCACAGGCGGTCTATTCGCCCATGACTCGCCCAATTGCAGCCTGAAAAATCAGGCCGCCTCATTATTCAAAGATCCGCACAGTTTTCCGGCCCGCCTACTGGAAAGAGTGAACACCAACACCGTCGTCGCGACTGAAAAAATCGAAGTGAAGCTCAATGATGACGTACCTTTCTACCGCTACAAATACAGCCATGATGTAAATGCCTGTAATTCGGGTGCGGGTTATAGCGATCCGCTAGACACAAAAAAAATCCCCCTCATACTTGAACTCGACAATACGCCAGGCATACACCTGTTGTGCGTGCTCGGATTGAGTGCCCCAAACATATCGTTAGGACAAGTCACGTCCAAAGAAATAATAGCGCTGGAACGCTTCAAAGCCACCCAGATCTTTGAACCGAAGTTACAGACTAGATATAACGACAACCCCCTGCATGGCTTACAGTCTTACAACAGCAAAGTCGGCATCTACTGGGAAGATTTATCATTTATTGATACGACTAAGCACAGCGTATTCTGGGATCACGTCTCACCGTTCAGCGAACATTACGAATATAAGTATGGGCCTTATGCATCGACCGACTGCTTAGACCCTGAAGGCTATGAAGCCGTCGTCGACATGGATTTATGGATCGCCAACTTACTGGCCTCTGGCACTGTAGATACCTACCTTTACAGCGAAGTTGATTTAAGTTCTGATGCCTCAAAACGGATCATGGGTCACCTGGGCGGTGTGCGCAGCCACAAGAAACTTGGACACAATGACGACACTGTAAAATTATGCACCATCGTCTATAACCAAGAAAACATGCCCTCCCCCCCTTACGTCCATGTATTAAAACAGCTGTAACTTCTAACTACTCCAACACGCCTGGACGCTCAACGCTGCGGGCCAATAGCAAATAAATGACCTGACTATTATTTTCAAGGGACGCCCATGAACATCACTTCAAGCTTTCTATTACTGACAATACTCAGCACACTCGCATTAAATGCAATAGCCGACACATCGCCCTCTGACACAAAGCACTCGCTCGCGGATCTGGTTAATCTTTCTGACGTACCTGGCCATCCATCGACCCTTTGGACCGGAATTGGTCGTCTACGAAGTTCAAGAAATTCTTACTGCACAGCGACGTTGATCGACACACGAAATACGGCTGCATATTCTGACAGTGCGCCCGCGTATATCATCACCTCACAACGTTGTTTAAATACTGACAGTGCCGGGGAATATTCTTATTACGGGGGCATTCAGCGCAATGTTCACGCGGTAGGCATGGTTCACTTCAACAACTTCGAAAACAAGCTTGGACAGACTAAAAGCTACGCATTCAAAAAAATTGCCTGGCAAAGCGACCTCAACCTGGATATCGCATTAATTGAGTTGAAAGCGCCTTTATCTCAACTCATAAGGGCCGGTGTACATCCATTAAAAATTGCACCGACAACACCACCCTCCGGCACAGAGATCATTGCATTTGGCATTCCGAAAAGAAGTCACCTCTCAGCTTCCCAATGCACACAATTGCCAGCTGTGGCGATTGCCAGCGCGCCTTGGGTGAACACGAACGTCCTGGCAAATAACTGCGCAGATATCACACACGGCGGGCGTGGCGGCCCCGTTCTCAATAAAGCAAGCAACGAATTGATCAGCGTGACCGTGGCAAGCACCTACGCAAAGAACGGCAATGAAAAGTGTCTTGACCTGGCTCCCTGTGAAATCAAAGAGGGAGAGTCTCACTGGAGTGCGAATACTCACTACTCCGCTCCAGTGTCTTTTCTTAACACCTGTTTTTCACAGGGTGAGCTCGACGCGGATGCCTTGAATTGCGACCTGAATAATCGGCTATCAATCGTGTTCGATCATGGGCAACAACTCCCTGCACGCCTGCTGGAAAAAGTAGCCACTGACAAGGCGCCTGAGCCCGACACCTTTAATATTCCCTTTACAGTGAAAACTCCCTTTTATCGTTACAAATACACCCATAACCTTGCGGCGTGCCAAACGGGCCACGGCTACAGCGCCCAAACCTCATCAGTTAGCGCCATCATCAACTTAAAGGTTGATAACAGGGTGGGCATGCACTTTCTATGTATTATCGGCCAGCCCGAAGCAGACAGCGCACTCACAGCCGTCCAGCTAAACAATGCAAAAATCATGGCGACTGATCGCTATGCTTCCACGGCCAACATCACCCCTGCAGACTACGTACACAGACAATCAACCAACAGCGATAAGTACTCAATTTCATTTACACACATATCCCCCTTCTTTGAGCGTATTGTTTATAAGTACGGTCATTATGACGAACTGGATTGCACCGACTTACAGGGGTATATAACTTTATTTCCGATTGGCTATGACGGCTACCGTTTACCGGTCGGAGATCAATACCCTGATTTGGTCGGCGTCAATTTACCAGAATATTCAACCCTGATGATTCCACCCACCAACCCCACAGAAGCGTCGTGGTTTGGTCAAACCGTCAAGATCAATATCACTGTCAAAGACCATGCCATCAAAGTGTGTACGATCTCGTACAACCGCGAGAATATTGCAATGACTCCACTCACTTATGTCATCAAACCCCTGTGAGTGAGTTCGCTTAGTCTTAAGCTGTGCAAGTCACTCGTCAGGCTCAATCCATGACCGTTACCGTCATGGATTGAGCCAAAGCATTTAAGCACGTGCCCAATTCAGCCCTTGCGGCTGATTCGCCGCTTCTTTAGCGCACCACAATCCCGCGCTCGGCCATATAGGCCTTGGCTTCTGGCACGGTGTATTCGCCGAAGTGGAAAATGCTCGCGGCCAGTACGGCGCTGGCGTGGCCTTCCAGGATGCCGTCAGCCAAGTGCTGCAGGTTGCCGACGCCCCCGGAGGCGATGACCGGAATGCCCAGCGCGTCGCTGATGGCACGGGTCACGCCCAGGTCAAAGCCGCTTTTCATGCCGTCCTGATCCATGCTGGTCAGCAGGATCTCACCGGCGCCCAAGCCTTCCATCTTCATCGCCCACTCGACCGCGTCGAGCCCGGTCGGCTTGCGCCCGCCGTGGGTGAAGATTTCCCAACGCGGGGTTTCACCCGGCTGTGAAACCTTTTTCGCATCAATGGCGACCACGATGCACTGCGAGCCGAAATGCTGCGCAGCTTCGCCCACAAACTCCGGGTTGAACACCGCCGCCGTGTTGATCGACACCTTGTCGGCACCGGCATTGAGCAGGTTGCGAATGTCTTGAATGCAGCGCACGCCGCCGCCCACGGTCAGCGGGATAAACACCTGGCTGGCCATGCGCTCAACGGTATGCAGCGTGGTGTCGCGGCCATCGACGCTGGCGGTGATGTCGAGAAAGGTAATCTCGTCAGCCCCTTGCTCGTCATAGCGACGGGCGATCTCGACCGGGTCACCCGCATCGCGGATGTTCTCAAATTTAACGCCCTTCACAACCCGGCCGTTATCCACGTCCAGGCAAGGGATGATGCGTTTGGCCAGCGCCATGCGGTTCTCCTCAGCCCTTGTAGCTGTCGCAGAAGGCTTGCGCTTCGGCGACATCCAGGGTGCCTTCGTAGATGGCGCGGCCAGTGATGGCGCCCACGATGCCCGGTGCCTTGGCGTCCAGCAGGGCTTTGATATCGCCCAGGTTGTGGATGCCGCCCGACGCGATCACCGGGATGCGGGTGGCCGCGGCCAAGGCTGCGGTGAATTCCACGTTGCAGCCCTGCATCATGCCGTCTTTGGCGATGTCGGTATAAACGATGGCAGACACGCCGTCGGCTTCAAAGCGCTTGGCCAGGTCGATGACCTGCACGGTGCTGACTTCAGCCCAGCCGTCAGTGGCCACGAAGCCATCTTGTGCATCCATGCCGACAATGATTTTGCCGGGGAAGGCACGGCACGCTTCAGCCACGAACTCCGGGTTCTTGACCGCTTTGGTGCCCAGAATCACGTAGCTCACGCCCGCCTTGACGTAGTGCTCGATGGTTTCCAGCGAGCGAATGCCGCCGCCAATCTGGATCGGCAGGTGCGGGTAACGCTTGGCGATGGCAGTCACCACCTCACCGTTGACCGGCTGGCCTTCAAAGGCGCCGTTCAGGTCAACCAGATGCAGACGACGGCAACCGCCTTCTACCCATTTGGCGGCCATGCTCACCGGGTCATCGGAGAACACCGTGGAATCTTCCATACGGCCTTGGCGCAGACGTACACAGGCACCGTCTTTAAGATCGATAGCGGGGATAATCAGCATCTGGCAAACCTTCAAATTCGGGAGTCAGTGACTCGAAAATCAATTCTTTTCAAGTGCCCACAGGTCGCTTTCGATGCTCTCGAACCTCTCTTTGAGGTGCGTCTGCACATCGAAAATCGCGCGATTGTAGTAATGCGGCGCGATTTCGCGAGTGAACAGCTCAAGGATTTCAGCCGCTTCAAACGAACCCAGGTCCAGTTCGAAGCGGTCTTCCATAAAGCGTTTAATTTTGCTGGTGGCTTCGCTCTCTTGCTCTGGGGTGAGCGTGAGAATCGGCAGCTTCGGCTTGCGCGGCGCCATTACCAGCGGCCGTCCCAGGCGACGAAGTTTTCCAGCAACTGCAAGCCGTGGGTGTGGCTCTTCTCGGGGTGGAACTGCACCGCGAAACGCGAGCCTTCGGCCAGCGCAGCCGCGAAGTCGACGCCGTAATGCCCGCCACCGACCACCTGGCGAGGGTTGCCCGCCGAGATGTAGTAGCTGTGCACAAAGTATAAGCGCGCCAGGTCCGGGATGCTGTGCCACAGCGGGTGATCGACCTTCTGCTGCACTTCGTTCCAGCCCATGTGCGGCACCTTAAGATGCTCGCCCTCTTCATGCAGGTCTTTGCCGAAAAACTTCACCTGGCCCGGGAACAGGCCGATGCAGTCGACGCCGCCGTTCTCTTCGCTGCTGTCGAGCAGGGCTTGCATGCCCACGCAAATACCCAGAAAAGGACGGTCCTGGCTGACTTCACGCACCAGCGAGTCGAAACCCAAACGGCGGATTTCAGCCATGCAGTCGCGAATCGCGCCCACACCCGGAAACACCACGCGGTCGGCTTCGCGAATCACGTTGGCATCGCTGGTGATCAACACCCGACCGGCGCCCACGTGCTCCAGCGCCTTGGCCACCGAGTGCAAGTTGCCCATGCCGTAATCGATAACCGCCACTGTCTGCATCAGAGTACGCCCTTGGTCGATGGCATTTGCCCGGCCATACGCTCATCGAGCGTGATCGCCATGCGCAGTGCGCGGCCGAAAGCCTTGAACACGGTTTCGATCTGGTGGTGGGTGTTGGTGCCGCGCAGGTTGTCGATGTGCAGCGTCACGTTGGCGTGGTTCACAAAGCCCTGAAAGAACTCTTGAAACAGGTCAACGTCGAAACCGCCAACGGTGGCGCGGGTGTACGGAATATGCATTTGCAGGCCAGGACGGCCAGAAAAGTCGATGACCACGCGCGACAGCGCTTCATCCAGCGGGACATAAGCGTGACCGTAGCGGGTCATGCCTTTTTTGTCACCGACCGCTTGGTTGAAGGCTTTACCCAGGGTAATGCCAACGTCCTCGACGGTATGGTGATCGTCGATATGCAGGTCGCCTTTGCACTCGATGTCCAGGTCGATCAGCCCATGCCGGGCGATCTGGTCGAGCATGTGCTCAAGAAAAGGCACACCGATATCAAATCGGGCCTTACCGGTACCATCCAAGTTGATCGAGGCTTTGATCTGGGTTTCCAGAGTATCGCGCTCGACTGACGCCTTACGTTCGGCCATCACCAGCTCCGCAAAATCATTGGGCGAAAAAGGTGGCCATTATAGGCACGGGTCAGGCAAACAGAAACATGGAAGGGGATGAGCGTACGCAAAACACTGTAGGAGCGAGCTTGCCTCGCGATCTTTTGATCTTTAAAGATCGCGAGGCAAGCTCGCTCCTACAGATTAACCACGGGTATTAATGAAACAGCACCGCTGTTTTCTGCACCGTGACCCACACACCCCACAACAGCGGAATGCCCACCGCCAACCACGCGGCAATGGTCAAGGGACGGCTGCCCGGCGCGGCTTTCCATTCCAGCGAGGTCGTTACATCGGCGCCTTTGTCATGCCCCAGCGCTTGCTCAGCCGCCAGTTGCGCGTCGGTCATGAAGTACTTGTCAGCCACCGGGCGCACCAGCAGGTTGCAGATAAAGCCCAGCACCAGCAGGCCCGCAAGGATGTACAAGGTGATGTCATAGGCCGCCGCGCGTGGCACCCCGATGCTCAACTGGTACTCGCGCAGGTAGTTGACCAAGACCGGCCCCAGCACGCCCGCCGCTGCCCAAGCAGTCAGCAAGCGACCGTGAATGGCTCCGACCATTTGCGTGCCGAACAAGTCCGCCAAGTAAGCCGGCACCGTGGCAAAACCACCGCCGTACATCGACAAGATGATGCAAAACGCCGCCACAAACAGCGACACGTTGCCCAGATGCCCCAGGTTGGGAACCATCGCGTACAGCGCAAAGCCCAGCGCGAAGAACACAAAATAGGTGTTTTTACGCCCCAAGTAGTCCGAGAACGATGCCCAAAAGAATCGCCCGCCAATGTTGAACAAGCTCAACAAGCCGGTGAACCCGGCCGCGATGGCTGCGATCTGGCCCAGCTGCACAGCGTCCAGCTGGCTGAACGACAAGTCGTTGCCCAGCAACTTGCCGGCGAATACCTCCTGCAACAACGGCGAGGCCATACCCAAAATACCGATACCGGCCGACACGTTCAGGCACAACACCAGCCACACCAGCGCAAACTGCGGTGTTTTCCAGGCCACGCTCACGTGCACATGGCGCTTGGTGATCATCGAGTTGGCCACCTTGTTAGGCGAAGGCGTCCAGCCTGCGGGCTTCCAGCCGGTCGGCGGCACGCGGTACGACAAGGCGCCACCGATCATGAACACGAAGTAAATCGCCGCCATCGCCACAAAGCTCTGCCACACGCCCACGCCATCCGGCCCGGCAAAATACCCCATCAGCGCTGTCGCCAACGGCGCGCCCACCATGGCCCCACCGCCGAAGCCCATGATCGCCATGCCAGTGGCCATGCCGCGTTTGTCCGGGAACCACTTGATCAGCGTCGACACGGGCGAAATGTAACCCAGGCCCAGACCGATACCGCCGATTACCCCCGAACCCAGCCACATCAGCCAGATCTGGTGGGTATAAATGCCCAGCGCCGAAATCAGCAAGCCGCCGCACCAGCACAATGCCGAGACAACACCCGCCTTGCGTGGCCCGGCATGTTCCAGCCAACCGCCCCACACCGCTGCCGAGCAGCCCAGAAAGATGAAGAACAAAGTGTAGATCCAGCCGAGCATCGAGATCGGCCAGTCGCATTGCGATGAGAACACCTGCGCGATAAAACTCATGTCCGGCGCGCAAGCAACCGCTTGGGTGATGCCGACCGCTTTGGACAATGGCAGCCAAAACACGGAAAAACCGTAAGCCATGCCGATGCACAAGTGAATGGCCAACGCGGCGGGCGGTACCAGCCAGCGGTTGAAGCCGGGTTTTGCGATGATGCGTTCTTTGGACAAAAATGCAGGCTGCGAGGCAAGGCTGCCCGCGACAGTACTGGTTGTCATTGTTATCTCCCCCATGGATGGAATGTTCCCCAGGTACGCTCAACCCCCGACTTTGGCGCCTTATAGCGCACAGCCATTTTGTAGGATTCAGATCAAGGCAAGACACTACGCCCTGGAAGCCCTGGAAAACGGACGGAGATTACCATTTGAGCGTAGGCCAAAGCCTGCGCTGATGCGGTCTTTCATCGGCAAACTGTTCTGACACTATCCGCGCCCCAGTCCGTCATCGCGTGGCGCTATACTCAGCGGCTAAATTTGAAACTCACCTCCCAACAGACTTACAAGGACTCGCCCATGAAAGCGTTCGGCAAAATCCTGGGTCTGGTGCTTCTCGGGTTGTTGCTGATCATCGTGGCGCTGGGCTTTGCCCTCAGCCACCTGTTCGATCCCAACGATTACAAAGACGAGATCCGCCAGATAGCCCGTGACAAAGCCCACATTGAGCTGACCCTCAATGGCGACATCGGTTGGAGCCTCTTCCCGTGGCTTGGCCTGGAACTGCACGACGCCAGCGTGGCGACCCTGACAGCCCCCGACCAGCCTTTTGCCGACTTGCAAATGCTCGGCCTGTCAGTGCGGGTGCTGCCACTGCTGCGCAAAGAAGTGCAAATGAGCGACGTTCGGGTCGAAGGCCTGAACCTGCACCTGACCCGCGACAAAGACGGTCGCGGCAACTGGGAAGACATTGGCAAGCCTGCACCCGCTGCGCCCGGCACTGAAACAGCCGCCACCGACAGCACCAAGCCTGCTGCCGCAGACACCGCCAGCCAGCCGATCAAGCTCGACATCGACAGCCTGACCGTGAACAACGCCCGCGTTGAATACAGCGACGAGCTGACCGGCAAGCAGTTCAGCGCCGAGAGCATCCAGCTGAGCACCGGCCCGGTTCATGAGGCCACCAGCATCCCGGTCAAACTGACCGCCTTTTTGGGCACCAACCAGCCGGTGATGCGAGTCAAAACTGAACTCGACGGCAAGCTGCGCTTTGACCGCGTGCTCAAGCGTTATCAGCTCGAAGACATGAAGATCGTGGGCGAAGCCTCGGGCGAGCCGCTGCAAGGCAAAACCATGAACTTCTCGGCTTCAGGCCAGCTTTTGGTTGATATGGCAGCGAACGTCGCCGAATGGAGCAGCTTGAAGATTTCTGCCAACCAGTTGCGCGCCCTCGGTGAACTCAAGGCCAACAGCCTCGACAAAACCCCGCAAATCAGCGGCGGCCTGTCGATTGCCCGGCTCGACCTGGCCAAGTTCCTCGACAGCATCGGCCAGCCCCTGCCCACTATGGCGCCGGGCAGCCTGAGCAAGTTCGAACTGGTCACCCAGCTCTCCGCTACGCCGACTAGCGTGAGCTTTGATGACCTCAAGCTGAACCTCGATGACAGCACCTTCAATGGCCGCATTGCCGTCGAAGACTTCGCCAAGCAAGCCTTGCGTATTCAGCTCAAAGGCGACACGTTCGACGCTGATCGCTACCTGCCGCCTAAATCAGCCGAAGCCAATGGCGCCAAGGCTGCGCGTCAGGCCGAAGTGCAAGGCAGCGAAGCCAGCGCCCTGACCGCCTCGGGTGACAGCCCGCTGCCGGATGCACCGACCAAAAGCGGCTGGAGCACCACCAAGATCATCCCTGTTGAGCGCCTGAAAACCCTGGACCTGAACGCCGACATCAGCTTTGGCCAACTGACCCTGAGCAAATTGCCTATCCAGAATGCTGCGCTCAAAGCCAACAGCAAAGACGGCGTACTGACCCTCGAAAACCTCAGCGGCAGCCTCTACAAAGGCACGTTTGCCGCCAACGGCAGCCTGAATGTGCAGCCGGTGTTGCCGGTGGTCAAACTGCAAACCCGCATCACCAGTGTGCCGGTTGAGAAGATCCTCCAGAGCCAGGGGCAAACATCACCCGTCACCGGTTTGTTGACCCTCAACAGCAACGTGACCGGCAGTGGCAACAGCCAGAGCGCGCTGATCCAGAGCCTCAACGGCACCGCCAGCTTCGCCCTCAACAACGGCGTGCTGCTCAATGCCAACATTGAACAGCAACTGTGCAAAGCCATCTCCACGCTCAACCGCAAAACCCTGAGCGGCGCCCCGCTGGGCAAAGACACGCCCTTCAACGAACTCAAGGGCAGCCTGGTGTTCCGTAACGGCGTGGCCAGCAACCAGGACCTGGTGGTGCGCATCCCCGGCCTGAGCGTCAAAGGCGATGGCGACATCGACCTGCGCGTCCTGGGCATGGACTACCGCATTAGCATCACCATCGAAGGCGACACCCGTCCCATGCCCGACCCGGCGTGCCAGGTGGGCAAGAACTTCGTCGGTATCGAGCTGCCCTTGCGCTGCCGTGGACCGCTGGAACTGGGCGCCAAGGCCTGCCGCCTGGACAAAGAAGGTTTGGGCAAAGTCGCCGTTAAAGCCGCCGGCAACAAACTGAGCGAGAAACTTGAAGAAAAACTCGGTGACAAAGTCAGCCCCGAACTCAAAGACGCGCTCAAAGGGCTGTTCAAACGATGAGGGATGAGCAGTTCGCAAGTGCCGTGCTCGATTGGTATGACCGCCACGGCCGCCACGACTTGCCCTGGCAACAGGGCATCACCCCTTACCGGGTGTGGGTCTCGGAAATCATGTTGCAGCAGACTCAAGTCAGCACCGTGCTCAACTACTTCGACCGTTTCATGGCGTCATTGCCAACGGTCGAAGCCTTGGCCGCAGCCCCAGAAGACGAAGTGCTGCACCTGTGGACCGGCTTGGGCTACTACACCCGCGCACGTAATTTGCAAAAGACCGCGAAGATCGTCGTCGAGCAGTTCGGCGGCGAATTCCCGCGTGACGTTGAGAAACTGGTCGAACTGCCCGGCATTGGCCTGTCCACCGCCGGGGCGATTGCCAGCTTGAGCATGGGCCTGCGCGCGCCGATCCTCGACGGCAACGTCAAACGGGTGCTGGCCCGCTTTACCGCGCAAGAAGGCTACCCGGGCGAACCCAAGGTCGCCAAACAGCTGTGGGCCACCGCAGAACGCTTCACGCCCTATGACCGGGTCAACGCCTACACCCAGGCGATGATGGACATGGGCGCCACGCTCTGCACCCGCAGCAAGCCCAGTTGCCTGCTGTGCCCGCTGGAAACGCACTGCGAAGCGCACATGCTCGGCCTCGAAACGCGCTACCCAATCCCCAAGCCGCGCAAAACCATCCCGCAAAAGCGCACGCTGATGCCCATGCTAGCCAACGCCGACGGCGAAATCCTGCTTTACCGCCGCCCGTCGACTGGTTTGTGGGGCGGCCTGTGGAGCCTGCCCGAGCTGGACGACTTCAATGACATCGAGTCACTGGCCCAGCAACACGCGCTGGCCCTGGGCGAACACCACGAACTGCCCGGCCTGACCCACACCTTCAGTCACTTCCAACTGGCCATTGAGCCCTGGTTGATCCAGGTCCAGGAGGCAGGCCATCACGTGGCCGAGGCTGACTGGCTCTGGTATAACCTCGCCACCCCGCCGCGCCTGGGCCTTGCTGCCCCGGTGAAGAAGCTGCTCAAACGCGCAGCCGACCTAATCCACGCAGGAGAGACCTCATGACCCGCACCCTCATGTGCCGCAAATACAAAGAAGAACTGCCCGCCCTCGAGCGCGCCCCATTCCCGGGCGCCAAAGGTCAGGACATTTTCGACCACGTCTCGGCAAAAGCCTGGGCTGACTGGCAAAAACACCAAACCTTGCTGATCAACGAGAAGCGTTTGAACATGATGAACGCCGAAGATCGAAAATATTTGCAGGGCGAGATGGATAAGTTCTTCAGCGGCGAAGAATATGCCAAGGCAGAAGGCTACGTTCCGCCAAGCGAATAAACCCCGGTTTTAAAGGGTTTGGTCCGTAAGCGACGGTAATAATTAAAATTTTTTGAAAAAAGTGTTTGACGGACCCTCAGAAAAAGCTTCTAATGCGCCCCGTTGCCCAGATAGCTCAGTCGGTAGAGCAGGGGATTGAAAATCCCCGTGTCGGCGGTTCGATTCCGTCTCTGGGCACCACATTCAGCTTTGATGTGGTGTTCACGCCACGCCAAAGCAAACAAAAAACCCGCCTAGTGCGGGTTTTTTGTTGCGCGCGATTTTTATCCGTAAGCGCCACCTCTCTTGGCGATTGCAAAGAGATGAGGTTCAATCCTCTCTTCAGCCTGCAAGGACACACCCTTTTAATGTCATCGCCTAAAAAACAGCAAAAGAATGCGCAGCGGGCCAAATCCAAGGCCAAGCAGAACCGCATCGGCAAGCCGGCCAAAACGTCGGCCAGCAGCTTGATGGATCATCCGTTCGATGACGTCAAAATCGATCTGAGCACGTTTAACTTCCAGGACATCCTCGACAACGGTTTTGACCCGGCCGATTACGATGATCTGTTCCAGGTCATGAAGGCCGCCGAGGCCATTAACCTGCAAGCGTTGTGCACGGTGTTCCTGCAGTACCCGGTGCTGGAGCTGGTGATTTCCGAAGAGGAAGAAGAACCGGCCACGGACTTTTTGATGGGCTTGTTGATCGAGTACCGCATTGCCATTCACGGCGATGACGAAGACAGCGCCGTGGCCTGGATCGAAACACCGGCTTTCCAGAAAGCCTATGTCGAGGCCTCGCGCGTGCTGCAAGAGCGCAACACCCGGAGCGCGCACTGACCGCAGCGCTGACCCCACCTGTCAGCCGGGCGTTTACCGAGCCCGCCGCTGACGGTTATGTGCTGGGCGGTGTTGAGTGGCGCCATGGCGCTGGCGACCCGACGCGTGCAGTGGTGATCATCAACGCCGCGACGTCGGTGCGCTGCACGTATTACTCGCGCTTTGCTGAGTACCTGTTTAGCCACGGGCTGGACGTGATGCTGTTTGATTACCGGGGCATCGGGGTTTCTCGTGTCGGCTCGCTGCGCGGGTTTAAAGCGTCATGGTCGGATTGGGGCGCGCTCGACTTTGAAGCCCTGCTCCAGCGCGCACAGCGCGAATATCCCGGCCAACCGGTCGATGTGGTCGGTCATAGCTTTGGCGGCTGTGCAGCGGGCCTGGGGGCGTCCGGGGCGGTGATTCGCAATCTGGTGACGGTGGGCGCGCAGTTTGCCCACTGGCGCGACTATGCGGCGGATCAGCGCTGGCAGATGCTCGCCAAATGGCATGGGGTGATGCCGTTGCTGACGCGGGTGTGCGGCTACTTCCCGGGCAAACGCCTGGGCTGGCTCGAAGACACCCCGGCAGGTGTGGTCAGCGACTGGTGCGGCCTGGGCACGCGCTACGAGCAGCTGCCCAGCGCACGCAAGCGGACTGCCCTGCCCTTTTCATCGATCACGGCCAACACCCTCGCCATCAGCCTTAGCGACGATCCTTTTGGCACAGTGGCAGCCACTGAGCGCCTGCTGAGCCATTTCAGCGCCAGCCCGCGTACGCACTTGCGCATAGACCCACAAGAAATCGGCGAGGCGGCCATTGGGCATTTCGCGTTTTTTCATAGCCGTTTTCAAGGCAGCTTGTGGCCGATTGCATTGCAATGGTTGCGACAGGGGGAACTGGCGGCGGGGATGCCGGGGCGGGTGTGTTCCTTTAAAGCGCCCTCACCCTAGCCCTCTCCCGGAGGGAAAAGGAACTGATTGGGGGATGCTGAAGGCTGCACGCTGACGGTACTGCGCTGAATCTGAAAACAACTCGGTAAAGCTCCTTCTCCCTCCGGGAGAGGGTTGGGGTGAGGGGCTTTTGAGCCTATTGCCAATAGCGGGTGTGAACGTTAGAGTCCGCTGCGTCGCGGTCAATCCCGTGGCCGGGCTTGGAAACCCGAATCGTAAACGGTGCTACAGCGCCAAAGTCAGTATTTCAGGCGTTTTTTTATGCCTGCAATATCACTTTATGGCGGCTGTGCGCGGGAGGCTTCGTGCCTGCCGGGTTCCGTTTACCCCGGTTTTCCAACCTGCGTACAGCTGCCACCCATTCGCTTGGAAACGAACGTGGTAGCTCCAACCTGTAAACGGAGCTTCACTCATGACCCAATCCCACACCAACGCCCTCGCCTTCCATGAAACCGGTCGCAACCATTTGCTGTTCAACGTCAGGCCCGACATTCCCGCTGCCGATGCGTTGCATAGCGCCTCGGAACTGCTGTCTGCCGCCGCTCACTTACTGGACGCCGTAGCCACCGGTACCGCCCTGATCGACGCTCATCAAGCCTTCCTGCTGTGTCACGCCCTGCGCGCGGCCAAAGCGACGGTCGACTCGCTGATCCCTGACGCGTAAACACCCGCTTTACCTCTGCGAGCGAATCCCAAGATCAAAAGATCGCGAGACAAGCTCGCTCCTACACAGTGAATAGCCTTACTTAAACCTCACCTGGCAAAACACCCGTCGGGTTTGTACACCCGCGCTGTCGACGGCGGGTTGTTTGCGAGTTTGCTCGCGGGGCGGCGCGGGCGTGGCAACAGCTCGCCTTCACAGTTAGGGCAGATGCCGCCCAGTTTCTGTTCAACGCACGCCGCACAAAACGTGCATTCGAACGAGCAAATCCGTGCTTGAGCGGAGTCTGGCGGCAGGTCCAAATCACAACATTCGCAACTGGGGCGTAGTTCGAGCATGAGTACCTCTCTGTCGACAAAAAAAACGTTCCTGTGTGCAGTTAAGACGTTTCCTACAAAAAACCAACTGCTAACCTGCTAGCAAAATAATTGCACTTTTTTAACGCGCCGCATTCAGATAGTAATGAGCGCCTTTTCATTAGCGCACACAGAGAGCCCCGTAACACCGCATGCCACATGACACGCTTACCCCATCACTGCCTTCGGTTTTGGCCGAGTTACGTTCTGGCACTCACACCCTGCATGTCGCCCTGGAGAAGCGCTTGCCGTTTTTCTCGGACAGCCTTGATACGGGGCTCTATACACGTTTACTGGCAGCCTATTACGGGTTTTATCAGGCGATAGAAGACGCACTCACACACAGTGCATGGATCCCGCCGGGCTTTGATCTGCACGCCAGGCTCAAAACCCCCGCTCTGGAGCAAGACCTCCAGGCCTTGAACATCAACCCCGGCACCCTGGCACAGTGCCCTACCCTGCCGGCCATGAACAGCCAGGGCAGCGTACTCGGGGTGTTGTATGTGCTTGAAGGGGCAACCTTGGGCGGCAATGTGCTGCGTAAACGAATCGCTGAACACCTGGGCCTGGACGCCCACAACGGGTGCGCTTTTCTTTACGTGTATGGCGAAGCCACTGGCCGCCAGTGGAAGTCGTTTCTGGAATTTCTGAGCGACGTTCCGCTGGACGCCCAAGGATGCGATGAAGCCGTCAACGCTGCCTGTTCCACTTTTAGCTGTTTCGAGCGCTGGCTCGAGCGCCAGGAGGTGTTGTTATGACCCCATTAGATACGCAAACCTTTGAAACCCTGTTGGCCAATTGCGCCGACGAGCCGATTCGCTATCCGGGCGCTATTCAGCCCCACGGCCTGCTGCTGACCTTGTCCGAGCCGGACCTGCACATCCAGCAGATCAGCGCCAACGTCGAAAACCTGTTCGGCCTGGCACCGGCTGCGCTGTTGAATCAGCCGCTGGCGACCCTGACCGGCCCGCACGCGTCGACCATCGTCGAGCAAGCGGCGCAGTTCGCCGGGCAGGTTGATGTGCCGCCCCTGGAGCTGACCCTGCAAGGCATTGCCTACGAAGGCCTGCTGCACAGAGACAACGGCCTGCTGATTCTGGAGCTTGAGTTAAAGCCCGATCAGGCTGAGCTGGTGGGCACTATGGCCAAGATCCGCAACCTGAGCCGCGTGCTGCAAAGCCTGCAAGCGGCCAAGACGCTGCCTGCGCTGTACGACATTTGCGTCAAGGAGATCCAGGCGCTGACCGGGTATGACCGGGTGCTGATTTATCGCTTCCAGGAAGAGGGCCACGGCCAGGTGATCGCCGAGGCCTCGTCGCCGTCGATGGAGCTGTTCAAGGGCATGTTCTTTCCGGCCTCGGACATTCCGGAACAGGCGCGCGAGCTGTACCGCACGCACTGGTTGCGCATTATCCCGAATGCCGACTACACGCCGGTTGAGCTGGTGCCCCGGCTGCGCCCCGATACGCAGCAACCGCTGGACCTCAGCGGGGCGACGTTGCGCAGTGTGTCGCCGATTCACTGCCAGTACATGAAGAACATGGGCGTGTTGTCGTCGATGAGCATCTCACTCATGGATGGCGACCGCTTGTGGGGCCTGATCAGTTGCGGCCACCGCACGCCGCTGCACGTGCCGCACGAGCTGCGCATGGCCTGCCAGACCATCGGCCAGGTGCTGTCGCTGCAAATCAGCGCCTTGCAAACCCTGGAGATCAGCCGCCAGCGTGAAGCCAAAATGGACGCCTTGGTGCGTCTCAACAGCGCGATGGTGCAAGGCCCGGAAAACGTCTTCGACGGCCTGGCGCAAGAACACGCCTTGCTCATGGACCTGACCCAGGCCAGCGGCGTGGCCATTCTTGAAGACAACGTGCTGCACCGTTATGGCCAGTGCCCCAAGCCCGAGCAGATTCGTGAGCTGTACCAATGGTTCAAACAGAACGATGCGCCCGTGTTCTCCACCCATAACCTGTCCACGCTGTTCGCCCCGGCAGCAGACTACAAGGACATTACCAGCGGCCTGTTGGCCATGAGCCTGCCCAAGCCCGTGGACAATGGCGTGCTGTGGTTTCGCACCGAGGTCAAAGAGAGCATTCCCTGGAGCGGCGACCCGAGAAAGCCGCTCAACCTGGAGTCGAGCGAGACCGGTTTGCGCCTAAGCCCGCGGACTTCGTTCGAGCTGTGGAAAGTCGAAATGGACGGTATTTCGACCAAATGGAGCCATGGCGACCTGTTCGCCGCCAATGACCTGAGGCGCTCGGCGCTGGAAAACGACCTGGCCCGCCAGGTGCGTCGCGAGCAACAGGCGGTGCGGGCACGGGACGAGCTGGTGGCCGTGGTGTCCCACGACTTGCGCAACCCCATGACGATCATTTCGATGCTCTGCGGGATGATGCAAAAAACCTTCAGCAGCGACGGCTCGCACGCGTCCAGACGCATCACCACGGCCATCGACACCATGCAGCAGGCCAGTAGCCGCATGAACATCCTGCTGGAAGACTTGCTCGACACCTCCAAGATCGAAGCGGGCCGCTACACGATCTCGGCGCAGTCTCTGGACGTGACGCAGATATTTGAAGAGGCCCTGTCGCTGCTAATGCCGCTGGCGAGCGAGAAGCAGGTTGAGCTGACCTTTCACGCCGAGCCCGACCTGCAGATTCACGCCGACCCTGAGCGCTTGTTCCAGGTGCTGTCCAACCTGATCAGCAACGCGATCAAGTTCACCCCGGCCGACGGCAAAATCGTGGTGGCGGCCATGTCCAACGGCGATGACATCGTGTTCAGCGTGCGTGACTCCGGCAAAGGTATCCCCGCCGAACAACTGCCGCATATCTTCGACCGTTACTGGACGGCCAAAGAAGGCAACGCCACGGGCACAGGCCTTGGGCTGTACATCTCACAGGGCATCATCAAGGCCCACGGTGGCCAGTTGCTGGCCGAGAGTACGCCGGGCGAAGGCAGCGAGTTCCGCTTTACGGTGCCTAAAATCAGCTGATCGCCCACGGTTGTAACGCCCACAAAAAAGGCCGCCATCGCGAACGATGGCGGCCTTTTGCTGGACTCAACGTTGAGGGCCGTCCTGGCCTCAGTTAAGTACCGATGCCCCCGCTTTCTCTGCACTGCGACGACGTGTGACCAACAGGCCCGCCGCCACCACCAAAATGCTCAACAGGCCGGTGGCCATGATTTCAGCCTGATGCTCTGGCTGGAACAGCATGATGGTCAAAATAGCCACGATGAACACGATCACCGCCCAGGTCAGGCCCGGGAACAGCCACATTTTGAACTCGATTTTCTCGCCCTTCTCGGTGCGTTTTTTACGCATGCGCAGTTGCGACACCGCGATCACCAAGTACACCAGCAGCGCGATGGCGCCAGAGCTGGCGAGCAGGAATTCAAACACCGCAGCAGGCGCCACGTAGTTGGCAAACACGGCCACGAAGGCTGCGCCGGTGGAGATCATGACGGCCCAGTAAGGCGTGCCGCTGGCGTTGGTGCGCTTGGCCGCGGCCGGTGCGTCACCACGTTTGCTCAGGGAGAAGAGCATGCGCGAAGCGGTGTAAAGCGCCGAGTTCAGGCAACTGGTGACCGCAATCAGAACCACGATATCAACGATCAGCTTGGCATTCGGGATGCCCATGCTCACCAGTGCAGTCTGATAGGAGCCAACGCTGGCCAGGCTTGGGTCGTTCCATGGCACCAGGGCCACAACGATGAAGATCGACACCAGGTAGAACAAGCCAATCCGCCAGATCACCGAGTTGGTGGCCTTGGTGATTTGCTTGCTCGGGTCTTTGGATTCCGCCGCCGCGATAGTGACGATTTCGGTGCCCATAAACGAGAACATGGTGGTCAGCATGGCGGCCAGTACAGCGCCCATGCCGTTAGGCATAAAGCCGACGGTGTCGACCAGGTGCGACACACCGCTGACGCCACTGGTGGGCAGCAGGCCGAAGATGGCCGCAAGGCCCAAGCCAATGAAGCCCACGATCGCCAGCACTTTGACCAGCGCAAACCAGAACTCGAACTCGCCGTAGTTCTTGACGCTGAACAGGTTGGTGATGGTCAGCAACAAGGTGATGACCAGGGTAAACACCCAGATCTCCACGCCCGGGAACCAGGCATGCAGGATAGTGCCGGCCGCCACCGCTTCCAGCGGGATAACCAACACCCAGAACCACCAGTACAGCCAACCGATGGTGAAACCGGCCCAGTGCCCGATGGCACGGTCGGCGTAGGTGGAGAATGAACCGGTGTCCGGCGAGGCGACGGCCATTTCGGCCAGCATGCGCATCACCAACACCACTAACGTGCCTGCTGCGGCGTAGGCCAGCAGCACGGCAGGGCCTGCTTGGGCAATCGCGTGTCCGGAGCCGACGAACAAGCCGGCACCGATGACCCCCGCGATAGACAGCATGGTCACATGCCGCGGCTTGAGACCTTGCTCCAGGCCGTTAGAGGTTTGTGTATTGCTCATTGGGACTACCTTTGCAGTGAAAGCCATTCCGAGCGCCGCGCTTGATTACCTTCTCGTAAAAAGTAACCAACGGGGCGTTTAGAATTATTTACGCAATAAATGAGCCAAAATGTGACAGGTGCACGGTTTGCGCGGCCTGTAAGGCATTTGCGATGTGTTTGTAACCTGTTGAGCGTAATGGCTTTTTGCCTATTTGTTACCGTAACACTCAGTTACAGGGAACCTCGCGCACCAAAAAAAAGCAAATCTACCCATATAGCCCCAAACCGGGGCGCATCTTTGACCTTTAGTAGGTTCGTGCTTCCAACACAGGGCCAAAACTGGCACCATCGCGACCTTTTTTACGCGACACCTCTCTGGCCGAACGGCAAAATACGGGGCTTGGTTGTTGTCGGCGCGACAGTCTTCTATCGCGATGCGACAAACGACCACACTCGTGCCTTTTGGGCTGGTGGTGCGGCTGGTTGCCTTGGCGACCCTATGCTAGCTTGGCCCTCGCCAGGAAGGCCGCCCAATAGCAGGATCGCACCCGAACACAATGAGGACCGCACATGGCTTTGGCCACGCCCGCGCTTGAAATCCGCAATTTGCATAAACGCTACGGCGAGCTTGAGGTACTTAAAGGTATCTCGCTGACCGCACGCGACGGCGACGTGATCTCGATCCTGGGTTCTTCCGGTTCCGGCAAGTCCACTCTGCTGCGCTGTATCAACCTGTTGGAAAACCCGCACGAGGGCCAGATCCTCGTTGCCGGTGAAGAGCTCAAACTCAAAAAAGCCAAATCGGGCGAGCTGGTTGCCGCCGATGGCAAACAAATCAACCGCATGCGCAGCGAACTGGGTTTTGTGTTTCAAAACTTTAACCTGTGGCCGCACATGACCATCCTCGACAACATCATCGAGGCGCCGCGCCGCGTGCTGGGCCAGAGCAAGGCCGAGGCCATCGAAGTGGCCGAAGCGCTGCTGGCCAAGGTAGGCATCGCTGATAAACGCCATGCCTACCCGTCGGAACTGTCCGGTGGCCAGCAGCAACGTGCCGCTATCGCTCGCACGCTGGCCATGCAACCTAAAGTGATCCTGTTCGATGAGCCCACATCAGCACTTGACCCGGAAATGGTCCAGGAAGTACTTAGTGTGATCCGCGCGCTCGCCGAAGAAGGTCGCACTATGCTCATGGTCACCCACGAAATGGGCTTTGCCCGTCAGGTGTCCAGCGAAGTCGTGTTTTTGCACCAAGGCCTGATCGAAGAGCAAGGATCGCCTGACCAGGTATTTGATAACCCGGTCTCAGCGCGCTGCAAACAATTCATGTCCAGCAATCGCTAACGGAGCAATACGAATGCAGAACTATAAAAAACTTCTCCTGGCTGCTGCCGCCACCTTGGTGTTCAGTGCTAATGCCTTGGCTGTTGATAAGTACAAAGTCGGTATTGAGGGCGCTTACCCTCCGTTCAACAACAAGAACGCCAGTGGTGAGGTGGTCGGTTTCGACCCGGACATCGCCATGGCTCTGTGCGCAAAAATGAAAGCCGAGTGCGAGATCGTCACGTCCGATTGGGACGGCATCATCCCGGCGCTGAATGCCAAAAAGTACGATTTCATCGTGTCGTCACTGTCGATCACTGACGAGCGCAAGCAAGCGGTCGATTTCACCGACCCGTACTACTCCAACAAACAACAGTTCATTGCTCCAAAAAATGTCGACTTCAAAACCGACATCGCTTCACTCAAAACCAAAAAGCTCGGCACCCAACGCTCAACTCAAGCCGCCACCTGGCTTGAAGACAACGTGGGCGACGACATCTCGTTGTATGACACCCAGGAAAACGCCTACCTCGACCTGACCTCGGGCCGTGTCGATGCGTTGCTGGCAGACAAGTACGCCAACTACGACTGGCTCAAAAGCCCAGCTGGCCAGGCTTATGAGTTCAAGGGTGAACCGGTCAACGATGACGACAAGGTTGGCATTGCTCTGCGCAAAGGCGACAACGAACTGCGCGCCAAGCTGAACCTCGCCCTCAAGGAAATCGTTGAAGACGGTACCTACAAGAAGATCAACGACAAGTACTTCCCGTTCAGCATCTACTGACCTGCCTGACCGGTGCTGCCTTGTGCAGCGCCGGTCCCTAGCAAAGCCTGCCTAACCCATGACTATCGATTTATACGGATTCGGCCCGGCGCTTGCCGCTGGCGCACTGATGACCGTCAAACTGGCACTCACTGCGCTGTGTCTGGGCCTGGTGCTCGGCCTGCTCGGTGCATTGGCCAAAACTTCGCCGTACAAGCCGCTTAAATGGCTCGGCGGCACTTATTCAACGCTGGTTCGCGGCGTGCCGGAACTGCTCTGGGTGTTGCTGATTTACTTCGGCAGCGTGAACGCAGTGCGCGGCCTCGGCGAACTGATCGGCATGCCCGACCTCACCCTCAGCGCCTTTGCGGCCGGTGTTATCGCGCTGGGTCTGTGCTTTGGCGCGTATGCGACCGAAGTGTTTCGTGGCGCTATTCTGGCGATTCCTAAAGGCCATCGCGAAGCGGGCCTGGCTCTGGGCCTGAGCAAACCGCGCATTTTCACCAAGCTGGTGCTGCCACAAATGTGGCGTATCGCCCTGCCCGGTTTGGGCAACCTGTTCATGATCCTGATGAAAGACACCGCGCTGGTCTCGGTCATCGGGCTGGAAGAAATCATGCGTCAGGCGCAAAACGCCGTGACCTTCGCCAAACACCCCTTCACCTTCTACATGGTGGCTGCCGTGATGTACCTGGGCCTGACCATATTGGCCATGGGCACCATGCACGTGCTTGAGAAACGCGCCGCACGCGGCTTCGTGAGGAGAACGTAATGCTGGTGTGGGAACTCTTCATCAAGTGGCTGCCCAAGCTGATTCAGGGCGCGACCCTGACGCTGGAGCTGACGGCACTGTCGGTCATCGCCGGTTTGATCGTGGCCATTCCGCTGGGCATCGCTCGCTCCTCCAAGCTGTGGTACGTGCGCTCGCTGCCGTACGGCTACATCTTTTTCTTTCGCGGCACGCCGCTGCTGATCCAGCTGTTTTTGGTGTATTACGGGCTGGGGCAATTTGAGGTGGTGCGTGAAAGCGTGCTGTGGCCGTACCTGCGCGACCCGTTCTGGTGTGCGGTGCTGACCATGACCCTGCACACGGCCGCTTATATCGCAGAAATTTTGCGGGGCGCCATTCAGGCCATTCCGCCGGGTGAAATCGAAGCAGCCCGTGCCCTGGGCATGTCACGCGGCAAAACCCTGCTGCACATCGTGCTGCCGCGTGCTGCACGCATCGGCCTGCCGGCGTATAGCAACGAGGTGATCCTGATGCTCAAGGCCAGTTCGCTGGCGAGCACCGTGACCTTGCTGGAACTGACCGGCATGACCCGCACCATCATCGCCCGCAACTACCAGACGGTGGATATGTTCCTGATCGCCGGGGTGATCTACCTGGTCATGTCGTTTGTGCTGATCCAGGGGTTCAAACTGCTGGAGCGCTGGTTGCGCGTCGATGCCTGCCAAGGCCGTTAACCTTGAGGGCGAGCAACTGCTCGCCCGCTTTGAGGCACTGGACGCGTTTTTACGTGAGCACCAGTCGCTGTGGCGCCCACGGCCATTCACGCAGCTGAATATGCCGTGGGAAGCCCACCATCCTGAACTGTCCCAATGGTTGCGCCAGCGCTCGTTGCACGACGCTGAGGCCAGCCATAACCAGCCTCATCAGCTAGGCGCCCCCGCACCGTTTACGGCACTGGCAGCCACCGCCCTTGCACTAAGCCACCTTGAGCGTTTACCCGTTCAGGCCCTGGCGCCAGCCGCGCCGCGCTTGCAGGTGGATGTACCGGGGCGCAAATGGCAGCAAATCGAAGCCTTCGCACAAAGCCTGACCTTTAAGCAAAACCCCACGCATTGGCTCGACTGGTGCTCAGGCAAAGGCCATTTGGGCCGCCGCTTATTAAGCGCCGAACAGCAACTGACGTGCCTGGAATACGACCCGGCGCTGGTCGAGGCCGGGTTGGCGCTCAGCCAGCGGCATGGGCTCAATGCCCGGCATGTGCAACAGGACGTGATGGCGGCACTTGAACTACAACCCGGCATGACCCCCGTGGCCCTGCATGCCTGCGGCGATTTGCACGTGCGCCTGCTGCAACTGGCCAGCGCGGCGGGCTGTGCGCAACTTGCCCTTTCGCCGTGCTGCTACAACCGCATCAGCGCGCCGCACTACACGGCGCTATCCACAGCCGCCAAGGCCTCGGCTTTGCAGTTATCGCTGGAAGACCTGAGCTTGCCGATGAGCGAAACCGTGACCGCCGGCAGCCGCGTGCGGCGCCAGCGCGATGAGTCGATGGCACGGCGTTTGGGGTTTGATGGGCTGCAACGCCAATTGCGTCAGTGCGATGAATACTTATCCACACCCTCTCTGCCCAGCGCCTGGTTGAACAAGCCGTTTGCCCAGTACTGCGAAGATCTCGCAGCGTTGAAAAACTTATCCACAACCGGGACAGAAGACTGGGCTGCGCTTGAAGCGGCGGGCTGGGAGCGGTTGGCGCACGTGCGCAATCTGGAGCTGGTACGCGGCCTGTTCCGTCGCCCGCTGGAACTGTGGTTGGTGCTGGACCGCGCGCTGTACCTGCAAGAGCACGGCTATGACGTGCGCGTGGGCGAGTTTTGCGACAGCAGCCTGACGCCGCGCAATGTGATGGTGATTGCGCAGCGCTGTGAATAACTTGGGGTTATGCACATTTCTTGTGGGAGCGGGCTTGCTCGCGATGAAGGCAATGCGGTTTTTCAGATCAACCGCGGTGATGCCATCGCGAGCAAGCCCGCTCCCACACTAACTGCGTGTGGCCTACGACCCGCGATACGTCGAGAAGCCGTAAGGGCTGAGCAGCAGCGGGATGTGGTAATGCTGGTCGGCGTTTTTCACTTCGAAGATCACCGGGATCTCCGGGAAGAAGGTGTCACGCCCGGCCTTTTTGAAGTATTCGCCGGTTTTGAACACCACGCGGTATTCGCCCGCTTTAAGCGACTGCTGGGCCGGGAACAGTTCGCCAATACGCCCTTGTTCGTTGGTCACACCCTGGCTCAGCATCTGCCAGTTCTGGCCCACGTGCTGTTCGAGGGTGACGTTAACGCCCGGTGACGGTAAGCCGTTCTCCAAGTTCAGTACGTGCACGCTCAGCGGGTTACCCGCCGCCCATGCGACACTCGAAACAGCGCTCAGGCCCAAGGCCGCCAAGGTGATTTTCAACCGTTTCATGTGTGATCCTCCGGGTTAATTGCGTTGTGTGGTCAAGCCGATCTGTTGGGCAGCGCTCACCGCGCAGGCTTCGTCCTGCTCGGCGCCGCCCGCCCCGGCCACGCCCATGGCGCCGACCAGTTCAGTGCCGGCAAACAGCGGCACGCCACCGCCTAACAGCAGCAGTTCAGGGATGGAGTTGAGGTTGGCGGCTTCCGGGTTGTTGCGTGCACGTTCGGCAAACAGCCGGGTCGGCGTTTTGCTCGACAGCGCGGTGTAGGCTTTACGCTGGCTGGCCAGCAGGTTGTGCGGTCCGACGTTCTCGGGGCGCAGCGCCAGCAACACGTTGCCACCGCGGTCCAGCACGTTCAGCGCCCCGCTGCAGTGCTTGAGCGCAGCAGCGGCCAGTTGCTGGGCCGTGGCCAGATCGAGGTCGGCATGGCGCGGCAAATCCGGCGCAGCATGGGCGGCGCCAGCGGTGCCCAAGGCAGCCCACAACAGCACATTTTTCAGCTTCATCGACAAGCTCCTGTTCGAATGACGCCACCATAACCAGCGACCCCCGTCAGAACCCCGTCAGTTGGATTACAAGTTTGTAATAGGCAATACCGGCGAACACGCCTAGCCTGTTCAGACGATTGATCGAGGTGTGCGATGCGCTTGTTAGTGGTGGAAGACGAAGCCAAGACAGCTGAGTTCCTGGCCAAGGGCCTTAAGGAGTCAGGTTTTGTCGTGGATGTGGCCTTGAACGGGCTGGACGGGCGCTACCTGATTGAGCAGCAGGAATACGACCTGATCATTCTGGACGTGATGCTGCCGGGGCTTAATGGCTGGCAACTGCTGCAGTTGATTCGCCAGCGCGGCGCCACGCCGGTGCTGTTTTTAACCGCTAAAGACGCTATCGAAGACCGCGTGCGCGGCCTTGAACTGGGTGCGGACGACTACCTGCTCAAGCCATTTGCCTTTGCCGAACTGCTGGCCCGGGTGCGCACGCTGTTGCGTCGTGGCCCGATGCGTGAGGCAGAGTCGTACAGCATTGCCGACCTTGAGATCGACGTACTGCGCCGCCGCGTCAGCCGAGGCGGTCAGCGCATCAACCTGACCAACAAGGAGTTCGCGCTGTTGCAGTTGCTGGCCAGCCGTCAGGGCGAAGTGTTGTCGCGCACCTTGATTGCCTCGCAGGTGTGGAACCTGAATTTCGACAGCGACACCAACATGGTCGAGGTCGCCGTGCGCCGATTGCGCGCCAAGGTCGACGATCCGTACATGCCCAAACTTATCCACACCGTGCGCGGCGTCGGCTATCAGTTGGAAGCGCCCGATGAATAGGTCCATCGCCTGGCGGCTGGCCCTGGCTATTGCGCTGACGTGCGCGCTGGTGCTCAGCGTAATCGGTGTGTTCCTGTACCGCTCATTGGCCTCGGAACTGAGCTTTCGCGATGACATGGCGCTGCTCGGTCGCCTTGAGCGCATGCGCGCCCTGCTGCATGACAGCGACAGCCTCGAAGCCCTGCAAGAGCGCCCCCGGCTGTATCAAAACATGCTGGGCAACCGTGACAGCCTGTTGCTGGTGACCCACAGCGACGGCCGCCCGGTGATCACGATCAACCCGCACCAGCAAGCGCTGCCGCCTGTGCAGCCCCTCCCTCAGGAGCGCATGCCACAGCGCAGCGACATCCAGACGGTGGGCAACCTCGACTTGCTGAGCGGCGTGGCCGACGGCCCGGCGGACGAGCGCTTGAACGTGACTGTGGGCATGCATCTGCAAGAACGTGAGCAGATGCTCGCCAGTTACCGACTGCGCCTGTACATGGCGGTCGGGCTGGGCGCTCTGCTCGCGTTTGGCCTGGGTTTGCTGCTGTTGCGCCGTGGCCTGAAACCGTTGCGGGAACTGGCCCAAGCCATGCGCGGCATTAACCCGCGCAGCCTTGACCAACGCATGCCGGTCGACCACGTACCCACAGAATTGAAAGAACCGGTGCTGGCGCTCAACGCCATGCTCGCGCGCCTTGAGGACAACTTTGCGCGGCTGTCGCAGTTCTCGGCGGATCTGGCCCATGAAATCCGCACGCCGCTGCACAACCTGCTGGGCAGCAACAGCCTGGCCCTGAACCAGACGCGCAGCCCGGCGGAGTATCAGGACGTGCTGGCGTCCAACATTGAAGAGTACGAACGCCTGAACCGCATGGCCGAGAACCTGATGTTCCTGGCCCGCGCCGAGCACGGGCAACGGCCTGTGCACCTGCAAAACGTGGACCTGCGCGCGGTGGGCGACGAGCTGTGTGATTACTTTGACGCGCTGGCTGAAGACCGTGGCGTGCGCTTGGGCAATTCGCTCAGCGGCACGCTGACCGCAGACCTGCATCTGTTGCAGCGGGCCCTGAGCAACCTGCTGGCCAATGCCGTGCGGCATGCCGAACCCGATTCGGTGATCAGGTTGGTGCAGCGCGAAGACGCCGAGTATTGCTGGATCGGCGTGCACAACATCGGCCCCGCCATCGCGCCGCAACATGTGGGCAAAGTGTTCGATCGTTTTTACCGGGTCGACCCTTCGCGCTCGCAGCCTGGGGACTCAGGCGGGCTGGGCTTGGCGATTGTGGGGTCGATCATGCAACTGCATGGCGGCGAAGTGCGGGTGCAAAGCGACGACAGCGGGACGCTGTTTGAGCTGGGGTTTGCTCGGCACATGACCAAAACCACACCTTGTGGGAGCGGGCTTGCTCGCGATGCCGGCGACTCGGTCTATCAGTAAAACCTTGTCGGTCCAATCGCGAGCAAGCCCGCTCCCACGGGTTATGTATTGTTTTCAAGCTCAGCAATCCGGTCCAGCAGCGCTTGGCGTTCGGCGCGTTCCTGGGTGATGTCGTCGATCACGCTGATCAAGTGCTCGGGGCTGTCGTCCTGGGAGTTGCGCTGCAATGAGGTGCGCACGTGGGCCCAGATGTAATGGCCGTCTTTGCACAACAGGCGTTTTTCCAGGTCGTAGTTGCTGATTTCGCCATCCAGCAGGCGCTGCAACTGCTCAAGGTTGATTTGCAGGTCATCGGGGTGGGTGATGGCCTGAAAGGTCAGCGCCCGCAGCTCTTGTTCGCTGTAACCCAACAGCTGGCACAAGCTGTCGTTAACCCGCCGCCAGCGGCCATCGAGGTCGACATAAGCCATGGCCCCGCACGCCAGTTCAAACAAGGCCCGAAAGGCTTCTTCGCTTTTGCGCAGCGATTGCTCGGCGGTTTTGCGGGCGGTGTTGTCCATGCTGATGCCGATCATTTTTACCGGGCGCCCGGCACTGTCGTTCAGCGGCATTGCCCGCGATGAGATCCAGCGCATCTCGCCATCCGGGCGGAAAATGCGGAAGTCGTATTCGTACGGGGTGTTGTTGGCGAAGCATTCACGGTACAGCTCGTTCATCACCACTTCGTCTTCGGGCAGTACGTGCGGCCAGAAGTCTTCGTTGCGGTTGACCTGCCAGCCATAGACCCGCTCGACGTTGGCCGAATAGAACACCTCGTCGGTGATGAGGTTCCATTCCCAGGTCACGATCCCGGCGTTTTCCTGGGCCAGGGTCATGCGCGCTTCGCTTTCCATGATGTCGGCGATGTACTTGCGCCGCACATCGGTCATCGGCAGCTCGACCGACGTGGTGCCCTGAAGGTCTTGCACCGCCTGTTCGCCATAGCGCAGCCACACCCAGTTGACCTTGAGCAGGTCCGCCAGTTTGCGCAAATTGCTGTAGTCGATTTCGCCACCACGGGTCCACTTGTGCACCGCCGTGCGGGAAATGCCCAAGGCCGTACCGACCGCTTGCAGGGTCATTTTGTGGTGTTCGAGCAGCTCCTTCAGACGAAAGGCAAAGCTATCTTCGGTCATGACATATCCGTGATCACGTGAGGCGCAGGGCGCTGCGATTATACACACACGCCTGCGGCCCTCGACCCGATCACGGAAGGGAGGCTTATAAGTCCAGTACCAGGCGTTCGCCACGGGCCCGCGACACGCAAATCATCATGGTTTGCTGGGCGGCTTTTTCGTCGTCGCTCAGGTATTGGTCGTTGTGCTCGGCTTGCCCTTCAAGGATGCGCGTCTCGCAGGTGCCGCACACGCCTTCGCGGCACAGGCATTCGACGTCGACATTGGCTTTTTCGATGGCCTTGAGGATGCTCATGCCTTCTTCGACACGCAGTTCCTGACCGGATTTGGCCAGCACCAGGGTGAACGCACCGCCGGTGATCGGCGCGGCGGCGAACTGCTCCCAATGCACGCGTTCGTCAGCCAGGCCCAGTTGTTTGCCGGTGGCGATCACGGCGTCGATCAGCGGTTTAGGGCCGCACACATACACGTGCGCGTCGCTGTCCAGGTTGCCCATCAGCTCGGCCAGATTCAGCGATTGGCCCAGGCTGTCGGCGTAGGTGCGCGTGCGCTCGGCATGCGAGCCAGCGCTCAGCTCGTCGTGAAACGCGCCGTGTTCCGGGCTGCGGAAGGCGTAGTGCAGCTGGTAATCGGCGCCCGCGTCACGCAGTTCGTGCACTTGCGAGAGGAACGGGGTGATGCCGATCCCGCCCGCGATGAGGATGTGTTTGCCCGCCTTCGGGTCGATGGCGAACAGGTTGTTGGGGGTCGAAATCATCAGCTCGGTGCCGACCTCGACCTGTTGGTGCATAAACGCCGAGCCGCCTTTGGATTGCTCTTCAAGGCGCACACCAATCTGGTAGCTGGCGGTCTGGCGCGGGTCGCTCATCAACGAATAGGCGTTGCTGTGCTGACGGCCGTCGGCGTCTTTCATCTGCACGATGATGTGGCTACCGCCGGTGAAGTCGGGCAGCGGCTGGCCGTCCTGGCGTACCAGGGTAAAACGTTTGATCAGCGGCGTTACCTGCTCGACACCGATCACACGGGCGGCAAGCATTTGATAATAGTTGGCCATCGCAAAACCTCTACTGCGGTAAAGGGCGGCACGCGCGTGCCGCCTGATTTAAAACCCGGTGCTGACGGCTCAGACCGCCAGGCACAGGTATTTCAGTTGCAGGTAATCGTCGATCCCGTACTTGGAACCTTCGCGCCCCAGGCCGGATTGCTTGACCCCGCCAAACGGCGCCACTTCGTTGGAGATCAGCCCGGTGTTGATGCCGACCATGCCGTATTCCAGTTGCTCGGCGATGTGCCACACGTGGCCGATGTCGCGGCTGTAGAAGTACGCCGCAAGGCCGTACAGCGTGTCGTTGGCCAGGGCCAGCACTTCGGCGTCGGAGTGGAAGCGCACCAGCGGCGCAACCGGGCCGAAGATTTCTTCGTCCAGCAGCAACATGCCTTTCTTGATATCGCCCAGCACGGTCGGTTCGAAAAACTGCTCACCCAGCGCATGCACCTGGCCGCCCAGCAGCAAGGTCGCGCCTTTGCTGACGGCGTCGTCGATCAGGGCGCGGACTTTGTCCACCGCTTTAACGGTGATCAGCGGGCCGATCTGGGTGTCTGCCGCGTTGCCATGGCCGACCTTCAGTTCGGCCACTTTGGCGGCGAACTTACTGGCGAACTGGTCGTACACCGCGTCGTGCACATAGAAGCGGTTAACGCAGACGCAAGTCTGGCCCGCGTTGCGGTATTTGGCCGCGATGGCGCCTTCGACGGCGGCATCAATGTCGGCGTCGGCAAACACAATAAACGGCGCGTTGCCGCCCAGTTCCAGCGAGACTTTTTTAATGGTTTCGGCGCACTGGCTCATCAGCAAACGGCCGATCGGGGTCGAGCCGGTGAAGCTGAATTTGCGCACCAGCGGGTGGCCGGTGAGTTGCGCGCCAATGGCCGGGGCGTCGCCGGTGACGATGTTCAACACGCCTGCCGGGATGCCTGCACGCTGCGCCAGTTCCGCCAGGGCCAGCGCCGAAAACGGCGTTTCGTTGGCCGGTTTGACCACGATGGTGCACCCGGCGGCCAGCGCAGGTGCGACCTTGCGGGTGATCATCGCGGCGGGGAAGTTCCACGGCGTGATCGCGGCGCACACGCCGATGCCTTGCTTGACCACAATCAGGCGTTTGTCGCCGGACGGCGAAGGGATCACGTCGCCATAAACGCGTTTGCCTTCTTCAGCAAACCACTCGATAAACGAGGCCGCGTAACGGATTTCGCCCACCGCTTCGTGCAGTGGCTTGCCCTGTTCCAGGGTCATGATCCGGGCCAGATCGTCTTCGTGTTGCAGGATCAGTTCAAACCAGCGACGCAGGATCTGCGCGCGGTCTTTGGCCGTGCGTTCACGCCAGGCCGGCAAGGCTGCGTCGGCAGCCTGAATGGCGCGGATCGCTTCGGCGCCGCCCATCAACGGCACAGTGCCCAGCAACTGGCCTTGGGCCGGGTTGGTCACGTCGACCGTTTGACGGCTGTCGGCATCTGCCCAGGCGCCATCAATAAACGCCTGTTGACGAAACAATTGGGGGTCTTTGAGCTGCACGCAGGACACTCCTCTAAATAGGGCCAGGGCGCCGCAGCGTGGCTGCGGCGCCCGGCAGATCAGTCGTCCAGGTGGGCCACGGCGATCAGGTTGTGGAAGTGCGCGATGCCGTGTTCGCTCATGCCGCTGCGCTGACGGTCAGCCATGATCCGGCCTTGGCCGCGATAGCCGCGCGATTGCAGGCCGCGTTGCACGCTTTCGACCAGACGCAGGTCTTCTGGACGGAACACGTCGCGGTACCACTCGATCAGCGATTGCTGCTCGGGAGTGATCTCTTTGTTGAGGAAGTAGATGTCGTAGTGCTGCATGGTCACGCCCGCGCTGACCGGGAACTCGTAGATCACGGTCATGAAGTTGCCACCGGGTGGCGCGTTGAACATGGTGCACGGCCAGGCCCAGAAGCCGCTGAAGGACGGGTCTTTGATCGACTCGTCGAACTTGAAGGACTTCTCTGACGACTTGGCGTGGCCAAACTGCAACGACCAGTTGCCGTGCAGGGTGTGCCAGTACTCGTCCACGCTCACCGAATCGGCGAAGCCCGGGTGAGCCGGGGCGCAGTGGTAGCACTCCAGGTAGTTGTCGACGATAGACTTCCAGTTGGCCGGGGTGTCGCTGACAAAACGCGCCGCCAGGTGCAGGTCATCGACCACCGGGCAGGCTTCGCGCAGACGCGCTTCCAGGCCCGGCAGTTGTTCTTCAACGGTGCCCGCTTCGTTGTTCATGTTGATGTAGATGAAACCGGCGTATTCCTCGACGCGCAGCGACACCAGGCTGGAGTTTTCTTTGTCGAAGTTGACCACGTTGTCGCAGTTGCGCGCGTGTGCCAGCTCGCCGTCGAGCTTGAAGGTCCAGGCGTGGTACGGGCAGGTGATGACGTTTTTGGCCTTGCCGCTGCCGCTCAGCAATTGGTGACCACGGTGCGGGCACACGTTGTAGAACGCACGCAGCACGTTGTCACGACCGCGAACGACGATGATGCTTTCGCCGATGACTTCACGGGTGATGTAGTCGTTGCTGTTGGCCACTTCGCTGCGGTGGCCGACACAGATCCAGGTATTGGCGAAAATCTTCTCTTTTTCGACCTCGAACACGTCCTGGTTGGTGTAGTACGACGCCGGAATGGTGTGTGCTACGTCAGCATTGGTGCAGAAGTCAGCAGGCAATTTCACGATTGTGTTCATTCTTTTTCTCTCTCAAGCGCTTAAGAGGGTTGTGCTCGACACCCTGTTTCGGGTTGTTTTTGTGTAACTCATGAATAACAAGAAACCCATGGTTAACACGACGCGCAAAAAAAATCGCTCAGGTCCCGGCACCGTGGTGCCGGAGCCTGCGCGTGGTTCAGTCAGCAACACTTAACTCAGGGCTGCGGGTACCGCCTTGGCTTTGGGAACAACACCCGGTGTTGGCGTCACCTGCTCAAACGGGGCGACGTAATCCAGATTCTGCTCGCGCTCCACCGACTCTTCCTCGATCAAGTAAGCCGGCATCGCGCCGTAGTCCTTGAACATCCAGGTCAGGAAGCCGTAGATCTTGGTCATCAGGATCACCAGGAACGGGATCGCCGTCAGCACCACCGCGGTTTTCATGGTCGACAGCGACACCTTGGCAAACAACATCGCCAGCGGGATCAGGGTCAAGGCGATGCACCAGAACAGACGGTGCGTCGGCGATGGGTCCTGGCCTTCCTGCATGTTGCGGGTGCTGGTGGCCGCCACGGCGTAGGCCGCTGCGTCCATGTGCGAGGCACAGAACACCGCCATGATGAACAGGTAAACCCCGAGGAAGATCTGACCGAACGGCAAGGCGTTCAGCAACATCTCGACGGCGGTTTCACCGCCCTGCTCCGTGAGGATGCGTGGCACGTCGATAGCGCCGGTGATGAACTGATGCATGCTGTAGCTTTCGAGCGTGCCGAAGAAGAACCAACAGCCAAAACTGCCGCCCATCAACATCGCTGCGACCACTTCTTTCATCTTGCGGCCCTTGGACACACGGGTCACAAACATCGCGACACCCGGCGCGTAGGACACCCACCACAACCAGTAGAAAACCGTCCAGTTGCGGGTGAAGGCACCGTCACCTTGCGGGTCGGTAAACAGGCTCATGTGCACGTAGTTCTGCATCATCAGACCAATGGAGTTGGCCGTGTTGTTGATGATGAACTGCGTTGGGCCCACGACCAGTACCACGGCCGCAAACACTAGCGCACCAATGCACACCATCTTCGACAGACGCTGCATGCCACTGGCAATACCGATGTAGGAGCTGAGCGAGAACACCACCGCCACCACACCAATGACTGACAACTGCGTGACGAAGGTGTCCGGCATGCCGGTGAGTGCCGACAGGCCACGGGTCAAGGTGGACGCGGTGAGCACCAGCGATACGGTCAAGGCGCCGAACATGGTCAGCAGGAACACCAGGTCGACGAGCCGGCCCACTGGGCCGTGCGCTTTGAAGCCGGCCACTGCCTCGACGATCGAAGACAGGCTCAGGCCGCTCTTCTTACGCACGTGGAAGTGATAAGCCATCGCCAACGACGACAAGGCATACAGCGACCAGGCACTGATACCCCAATGGAAGAACGAGTAGCTGACGCTGTAATCCAGCGCTTCACGTGAGCCTGCGGCAATGTTCAGACCGGGCGTCTGGTAGTAATACGCCCACTCCATCACGCCCCAGTAAAGGGTCGATGAGCCCATACCGGCGCAGATGAACATGAAAACCCACGTCACGGTCGGGTATTCAGCTTTACCATTGCCCAGGCGAATGTTGCCGTACTTGCTGAACGCGATGTACAGCACCACCAGGGCGCAGCAGAACACAAACACTTGCACCGAGGTGCCAAACGTCCGAGACGACAGCTCAAACAGCATATTGGCGGTGACTTCGGCTTGTTGCGGATAAACGGCAAGACCTACAACGGTAATCAGTACAGCAATCAGGCTAGTTGATATCAAAAAGACATCTTTTTTATTGTTATTGGACATTTAAGTCTCCAGATAGAGAGTTTTTCTCTTACTGCGTGGCTCTAGATCAGCGTTTACAGCTGTTAGGGACTCCTTCCATATCGTTGAACCCTGAGCGTTAACCATCGGTTAACGCATACCTTTCGGTTAACAATATGCTCCGAGATTTAAGCTTTTGCAACTGGAATTGTTGAAATTTCACACGTCTAAAACGGCTGTTTCAACACGCCAAAGAGCCCGCGAAAGTCCCCGTATTCCGGGCATTTCGCAGGCTTGTAAAGCGTCTATTTCGCGGCGCTGATCAGCGCCGTTTGGTCAACTCACGCCAGGGCGGCGGCGATGGCTGCACCGACTTCTTGAGTCGAGGCCTTGCCACCCAGGTCCGGGGTTTTCGGACCACTGGCAATCACGTCCTCGATGGCGCGCAAAATGCCATCGTGTGCCGCCTGATAACGCTCATCCCCTTTGCCCAAAAATTCCAGCATCAGCGCGCCCGACCAGATCATCGCAATCGGGTTGGAAATGTTTTGCCCGTAGATATCCGGCGCCGAGCCGTGAACGGGTTCGAACAGCGACGGGAAATTACGCTCGGGGTTGAGGTTGGCCGATGGCGCGATGCCGATGGTGCCGGCGCACGCTGGGCCGAGGTCGGACAGAATGTCGCCAAACAGGTTGGACGCCACCACCACGTCAAAACGGTTGGGTTGCAGCACGAAGCGCGCACACAGAATGTCGATGTGCTGCTTGTCCCACGTCACTTGCGGGTAGTTGGCCGCCATGGCTTCGGTGCGCTCGTCCCAGTACGGCATGCTGATGGAGATGCCGTTGGACTTGGTCGCCGAGGTCACGTGCTTGCGCGGACGCTCTTTGGCCACCTCGAAGGCGTACTTCAGAATGCGGTCCACACCGCGTCGGGTGAATACCGACTCTTGCAGGACAAATTCGTTTTCGGTGCCTTCAAACATGCGCCCGCCTACCGAGGAGTATTCGCCTTCGGTGTTTTCTCGGATCACCACAAAGTCGATATCGCCCGGCTCACGGCCTGCCAACGGGCACGGCACACCCGGGAACAGACGCACAGGGCGGATGTTCACATACTGGTCAAAGTCGCGGCGGAACTTGAGCAGCGAACCCCACAGCGAGATGTGATCCGGCACCTTGTCCGGCCAGCCCACAGCGCCGAAGTAGATCGCGTCAAAGCCTTTGAGCGTCTCAAACCAGTCGTCCGGCATCATCTGCCCGTGGCGCTCGTAATAGTCGCAACTGGCCCACTCGATGATCTCGATCGACAGATCAAGGTTCCACTTTTTAGCCGCCGCCTCCACAACGCGCAGGCCTTCTGGCAGTACTTCGTTACCAATACCGTCACCGGCGATGGCGGCAATTTTGAATGTCTTGCTCATGGGGGGGCACTCTTGAAAATGGACAGTGGGCCCATGGTATAAAGCGCCAAAAGAAAGATAATCAGGCGAAGTGAAGATGGATAAGACACGGTTCGTGAATAATCTGCCCAACCTCGAAGACCTGCGCGTGTTCGTGATCGTGGCCCGCCGCTCCAGCTTTGCCGCCGCCGCCAGCGAACTGGGCGTGTCGCCGGCGTATGTCAGCAAGCGCATCCAGTTGCTGGAGCACAACATCGGCGTGCGCCTGCTGCACCGCACCACCCGGCGCGTGGCCGTGACCGATGACGGCGAGCGCGTCTACCGCTGGGCGCTGCATATATTTGATGCGGTCGAACAGATGAGCGACGAAGTCTCGGCCCTGCATCAAGAACCGCGCGGCCAGTTGCAAATCATCAGCAGCTTCGGCCTGGGCCGCCGCCACGTCGGCCCCGCGCTCTCCGAACTGTCCCAGCGCTACCCGGCCCTGGACATCCGCTTTGACATGTTCGACCGCCTGGTGGACCTGATAGAAGAAGGCTTCGACCTCGACATCCGCATTGGCGACAACATCGCCCCCAACCTCATCGCCAAACTGCTGGCCAACAACGCCCGCGTGCTCTGTGCCAGCCCCGAGTACCTGCAACGCCACGGCGAACCGCGCACCCTGGCCGAACTGGCGGGCCACGAATGTTTGGTGATCAAAGAGCGCGACCACCCGTTCGGCCTGTGGCGCCTGCAAGGCCCGGAAGGCGAAGAAAGCGTCAAAGTCACCGGCGCCCTGTCCGCCAACCACGGCGAAGTCGTCCACCAATGGGCGATAGATGGCCGAGGCATCCTGCTGCGCTCCCACTGGGACGTACGCGAGAGCCTCGAAAGCGGCAAATTGGTGCACATCCTCCAGGACTACCGACAACAAGCCAACATCTGGGCCGTCTACACCGCCCCCCTCGCCAACTCCGCCAAAATCCGCGTCACCGTTGAGTTTCTGCGCCAGTACTTCAGCGAACGCCACCCCGCCACACCCCAGCGGCAAAAAGAATCGTGAAAATAGTCTGTAATCAGGGGTTTACAAGCCACGCCATCCGCGTATACTCCTCGCCCATAACGCCGGTATAGCTCAGTTGGTAGAGCAACTGACTTGTAATCAGTAGGTCCCGAGTTCGACTCTTGGTGCCGGCACCATACGCAATACCGAAAAAGGCTCACCGCAAGGTGGGCCTTTTTTGTTTCTGGGGTTTAAGTCTTGGTTGGCCGCGGTGCCGTTCACGGAACGCTTACGATTTATATTTATCACGCTACACATTGAACTTCATTCGGCCATTAAAAAGCCCCAAATCACCTTAAGTGTGGAGGGGCTTTAGATACACTGCTATGCATATTTAATACTAAGTTATTGTTGTACCCACCCAATAGCTTCATTGTTTTATGCACAAAAAACCAACCATTCTTTAGACCGCACCGCGCATAAAAAACTCTACTGGAACCTTAAAGAAATCTGCAAATCCTCTTATCTGGGAAACCGTCATTTTTCTTTTATTATTTAAAATTTCAGAAACAGCACTTTGCGTTGCTATATCAGACAAATCTTTTTGCTTAACTCCCCTGTCCGAAATCAGAAACGCGAGCGCTTCAGACTGGGAAGATAGAGGTATCAACACCGTTTCAGTTTCGTACTCATACACTCGATCAGCAACCAGCTCCGCAAAACGCGCTGCTGCGTGCTCTTCACTATCAGCATGAGAGTAGAGTTCATCAATTAGCGCCATCCGCCCCTGCAAGTCTTCATCATCTTTAATAGGATCATGACATGCAGACAACAACTTGGACATTGTGGCTATCTGATCACTCAGGCCATCAAGCATTGGTGAAATATTAGCTATGAAGGAATCTAGTCCAGTGGATTCGACCTTATCACGCTTCATCTTGTCACCTATAATTACAGTAATTAAATAGAGCCAATCTTCCTGATCAGCTACTTAACATCACTTCTGCACCACTTATCATATCCGGCGTGGGGCAGAATCTCCTTCAGGTAAATGGTGCCGGTTCGCGTATTGATCCACGCGATGATTCGACACTCATTTTTCTTGATATCAAAAATATAGATATCAAGAGGCCCTTTTTTACTCGTGTTCCTCAGCTTTGAGTGCGGGATGCGATCAACGTTCCACCCTGATGCTGCGACCCAAACGTCGCGAATTTGCTCAAAAGACTCAAACCGAAGGGGCGGTCTGTCAAAGATGGTTAGCCAAAGGTTGAGTGCTTCTTTCCACTGGCTGTACTTTTCAATGGCTTGTGCAACCGCCGTCTTTGTTACCACTCGCATGTTATTGGTCTCCGGCGTGCTTGCATGTGGCGAACTTTATCTGCCAAACAGATATCTGTCAAACAGATAAATCCCTTGCAGAGCTTCGCGACATCAACCTACACACCCCTCACCCCACCGCCTTGTCCCTGAAACAAACATCGTGTTAACTGTGCCATCACCCGCGCTTACAGGCGCAAACACCCTATTCCCGCTGCTCCCTGCCGATTTTTTGCCTTTTGATCAGGTATGAACGCGATGACGAATGCTGCGCCCTCGATAAAGCTCAGTACGCTTCGGCAAATTGCTCCTTATCTGGGGATGCGCGGGGTGTCGCCGCTGGAGTTTTTTCGGCGTTATGGGATTTCTCCGCAAGTGTTTCAGAACCCTGAGGCATGGATTCCGCGCGCGGCGTGTTTTCATATTGCCAATGAGATGGCGGCGGTCGCTCAGGACCCGTTTGCCGGGGCGTCGGTGGGGCATTTGATTGAGGTGCGTTCGCTCGGTGTGTGGGGCGAATGGGTGTTGGGCTCGACCAATCTGGCTCAGGCGTGCGCGCTGGCGGCGGTGCACACGGATTTGCTGCACCAAGGCAGTGACGTGAAGATCATCACCGAAGGCCGGATGACGAAGCTGGTTCATCACTTTAACGGGCACCACGGGGCCGACCCCAAGCAGGTGATTTTGGGCACGTTGGCACTGCTGAGAAAGATCCCGCTGATGTCCGGCGAGCCCGGCGCCATTCGTGTGCATCTGAAAAACCCGCGAGAGCGCGGCGATGAGGCGCTTGAGGAGTATCTGGGGCCGAATCTGGTGATGAATGCGGAGCACAACATGATCGAGTTCGATCGTGACTTGCTCGAAACGCCTTTGCAGCCTGTTCGGGACAGTGCCTGGAAAACCACCTTGGCCTTAAAGTCGACCTCCGACGCCGCGGACGCGCTCGTGCAGCAGATCGCGGATCAGGAGTTGTCCAAACTTGTGACTGTTTCACGAAAGATCGGGCTGTCTGCCCGCACGCTCCAACGGCGTCTGGAACATTGCGGTATCGACTTCGATGCATTGCGTGACGAGACTCGTCGCAGTGAAGCCATGCAGTTGATTGCCAGCGCCAGATACAGCGCCACCGAAATTGCCTACATGGTCGGCTACAGCGACCCCGCGCACTTTACTCGCGCCTTTAAACGCTGGACCGGCAGCCCGCCGTCGCACTATCGCAGCCTCTTGAAACAAGACCGTTAATCCCCCCGCCTAACCCTCCTCCACTGTGCGCGGCCCCTTTACGGGGCGGCCTTCGCGTGCGCGCTCACATTGCTTTTGGCACCAAATGGCAAGTTTGCGCCAGGGCGTTCTTATACAGTCAAAAAACTAACGCCAATCAATAAACCCAGAGGTTTAAATGCCCCCTTTACATGCGATCTGCATCCTTGCCATGGCGCTGGCAGTAGTTGGAAGTGCGAACGCTCAATCCTCCCCAGAGGCGGCGATACCGGTGGGCGTGGATAACTTTGCCCGTGCCGAGTCCGACCTTTACTTGGGCAAGATGGTGGCAACGGGCAGTTTGGGCCGCTTTGTTCATAGCCGCGAGGCCGTGCCCATCGACGCCCAAAATGTGGTGCGCATGAACCGGGACACGCTCTATTCGTCAGCGGTGTTCGATCTTGATGCAGGCCCCGTCACCATCACCTTGCCTGAGGCCGATGGGCGTTTCATGTCGATGGCGGTGATCAATGAAGATCACTACGTGCCCCTCGTCACTTACGGCGCCGGTCGCCAGACACTGACCAAAGAATCCGTCGGCACCCGCTATGTCTTTGTGGCGGTGCGCACCTTCTTCGATCCCGCTGATCGCAAAGACCTCGAAAAGGTCCATGCACTGCAAGACGCAATGACAGTCAGCCAGGCCAAGGTTGGCGAATTTGTGGTGCCTAAGTGGGACCCGGCCAGCCAGGCCAAAGTGCGTGCGGCGCTGGAGGTGTTGGGCTCGACGATCCCTGACTACAACCAGTCCTTTGGCCCCAAGGGTGCGGTCAACCCGATCCATCACTTGATCGGTACTGCCACGGGATGGGGCGGCAACCCGGCCAAGGACGCCATCTACCTGGGCGGCGTGATGCCGCAGAACGACGGGCACGCCGTTTACCGCCTGAAAGTAGGCGAAGTCCCGATCAAAGGTTTTTGGTCGGTCAGTGTTTATAACGCCGACGGTTACTTCCAGAAGAACCCCCAAGACGCCTATTCGTTGAACAACCTCACCGCCAAGAAAAGTGAGGATGGCTCGATTGTCATTCAGTTCGGCGGTTGCAACGCGACGATCGCCAATTGCCTGCCTACCACTCCCGGCTGGAACTACACGGTCAGGCTTTATCAGCCGAGCGAACAACTACTCAATGGCCAATGGAGCTTCCCCAAGCCAGAGCTTGTCGCCCGCTAATCAATAACACCCGACGTCTATAACCCGGCACACACGCTCACACGTTTGGTTTTACAACCAAGGAAACAAGCAATGACAACCATCGGCGGTTCAAACTTTCTCAAGCATCCCGTGGCCTTCATGACAGGTGCGACGCTCGCATTGGCGATGGCTCTGCCGGCACACGCAGACAACGCAAATGAGCCATCCGTGACGGTGGGTGGCGGCCTTGGTGTCGGCCCGTTGTACGAAGGTTCTTCGCACTACGCAGCCTTCCCGTCGTTGAAATTGAAGGCCGTGTTGCCGACCCAAGAGTGGGGCACGTTCAGCGCGGCGTTCCCTGAGGGCCTGCGTTGGGACTTGCCGGGCTTGTCGCCTTTTGGCTTTGCGCTGCTGATCGGTTATGACCAGGGCCGCAAAGAACGAATCCACACCTTGGACGGCCGCGATGACTATCTGCGGGGCATGGGCAACCTGGACAGCACCGCACTGGTGGGGGCTGAGGCGTACTGGACGCTGCCGGCCGGTCGCCTGTTTGTGCGCGGCCTGCGCTCGAGCGACAACCGCAATTACGGCGGCGAGCGCCTGGGCAAAACCGCCTACCTTGAAGCCGGTTTTGCCACGGCTTACGCGCTGTCTTCAACATTGACCCTGGACTCGACGCTGTACGGCACCTGGAGCAATGAGAACGACATGATGGCGCGCTTTGGCGTCACAGCTCAGCAAGCGGCCCGCACCCAGTTCGAGGAATACCACCCAGGCGGCGGGATGCGTGACGTGACCTTGAAGCTGGGCCTCACCTGGCAATGGCAGCCACAGATCGCCCTTGAAGGCGGGGTCAAAACCTACGCTCTGGTCTCCGATGCCCGCAACAGCCCGCTCACGGGTGAAAAGGTCGGCGCCGGGGCCTATCTGAACGCGCTGTACTCGTTTTGATTAACCGCTCACACCGCTGCCATCCGCCACAGGACCAACAAGGGAACACGCGATGAAACAACGACATAAGCAGTTGGGGCTGACCGTGTCCCTGACTGGCCTGCTGTGGTCGGGGCTGGTGCTGGCCGAAGAGGCGGCCACCAAGATCACGGACCCTCATTTCAAGCTGGCTCCGGGCTACCTCAACCCGGCCGACTTGCCGCTGCGCCTGGCGTTGCTCGGCGCGCCGCCCAAGCCCGACTCTGCGGCGCTGGCGCGGGATGAAGAAGCCCGGCGGGCAGCGCTGGCACTGCGTGGCACGGCCCGGGAGGCACTCGCAGCAACGGATGCAGAGTTGTCGTTCCCAGGCCCGGCCAACACGTTTTCGTGCGCGATGGGGACGCAGATCAGCGAGAAGACCACCCCGCATCTGTATACCTTGATGCAGCGCACGCTGACGGATGCCGGTGGCTCCACGTATGCCGGGAAAAACGCCTACAACCGCACCCGTCCGTTTGTGGTGCATGACGAAGGCACCTGCCGCAAAGACATGGAACCGCTGCTGCGCACCGACGGTTCCTGGCCTTCCGGGCACTCGGCGGCGGGCTGGGCCTGGGGCTTGATCCTCGCAGAAGTGAACCCGGCACGCGCCACTGAACTGATGACCCGTGGCCTGGCGTATGGCCAAAGCCGCGTCATCTGCAACGCCCACTGGCAAAGCGATGTAGATGCCGGGCGCATCATGGGCGCTGCCACCGTGGCCAGCCTGCACAGCAATCCGGCGTTCCTGAAGGACCTGGCAGCGGCGAAGGAAGAAATCCAGGCGGCGCAAAAAGCAGGTAACACGCCGACAGAAAACTGCGCCGCCGAGGGCGTCGCGCTCTCGTTGACGCAGCACTGAACGGGGATGCGCCATGAGGCTCAGTAACACTTCGTTGCGGCGTAAACACGTGCATCTGGCCCTGCTGTTCGGGGCCTTGGCGAGCGCTGCAGGCGGCCTGCCGACGGCTGCCAACGCGGCAGAAAATGATGAATGGCAGTTCAACGGTGGGCCATACCTGTGGGGCGCCGGTATTCGTGGGCACGTCGGCCACAAAAGCACCGGGACGGCCTCTGTGAAGTCCGACTTCTCAAACATCGCACGTACCGTCGACATGTCGTTGATGTTCATGGGCGAAGCGCGGCGCGGGCCTTACAGCGTGCTCGCCGACCTGATGTACATCGACACCGACACCCGCAACCGCCTGCCAACCGGGTCCAAGCTGGAAGTAGAAGGCAAGACGGCGTCAGGCTTTTTGGGCGGCGGCTATACCGTTCTGGGCGATGACGATTATCGGGTCGACGTCGCGGGCGGCGTGCGCGTCTGGTACAGCAGCACCACCCTGACCCTGCATGGTGGGCAGGCTTCGGGGCACTCCGGCTCTGACAACGCCACGTGGGCAGACGCCATGGTCGGGCTGCGGGGGCGCTATGCGCTCAATGAGCGGTTCTGGTTGTCTTCCTGGGGCATGGTGGGTGCCGGGCAATCCCGTGAAGACTGGGACCTGGCAGCGCTGGCAGGCTGGGAGTTCACCCCCGGATTTTCGGCTGTGGCCGGCTACCGGGCCATGGGCGTGAACTATCGCAACGACGGTTTTGTGTACGACATCGTGCAAAAAGGCCCGTTGCTGGGCATTAGCGGACGGTTTTAGGCGTTTGCAGCCCGTAAGGTAGTTGCCCCTCCCCCCTTGCATTACTGCCGTGCCATCACGACAATGAGAGCGATTACCATTTACGCTTTTGGTGACTCTCTCATGTCGTCGCTCGATCATTCAGCGCTTCATCAGCTGTACAGCGAACACAACAGTTGGCTGAAAGGCTGGTTGCGCGTGCGGCTCGGTAATGCGGCCGATGCTTCGGATTTGGCTCAGGACACGTTTGTGCGGGTGATGACGGCCCGCCATGACGTGCCCATCCGCGAGCCTCGGGGCTATCTCAGTGCCATTGCCCGCTCGCTGCTGATCGACAAGTCCCGTCGCCGCACCATTGAGCAGGCGTATCTGTTTGCGTTGGCGCAGCGGCCAGAGCCGGTGGAGGTGTCGCCGGAGGTGCGGTTGTCGATCATCGAGATGCTGATCTCAATCGATACGCTGCTCGACGAACTGGGCCCCAGAACCCGGGAGATTTTCCTCGCTGTCCAGCTGGAAGGGCTGACCTACGTGGCCGCAGCCGAACGCTTTGGGGTGTCGGTGACCACGGTCAAAAACCACCTGATTCGCGCCATGACCCGCTGCCTTTTGCTGGTTGACGCGTGAGGCCACCTGACATGGACATCAAAACCCTCGAAGCCGCCGCCACCTGGTATGTGCAACTCAATGACGGCACGGTCAATGAGGCGCGGCAGCGGGCCTGGCACACCTGGCTGCACGCCAGCCCGCAGCATGCGGCAGCCTGGGCACGGGTCGAAATCCTCCAGCAGCAGTGGTCCAAAATGCCCCGGCAAGCGGCTTTGTCCAGCTTGGGGGCAGCCAAGGCCCAGCGCCGTGATGTGCTGAAAATCCTCAGCATGCTGGTGGCCGTGGGCGGGTGTTCGTGGCTGGCCGTTGAGCAGGTGCCCTATCGCTCGATGCTGGCAGAACTGAGCACCGGCAGCCGTGAGCGCCGCTCGCTGCGGCTGGAAGACGGCTCGCAATTGGAGATGAACGCCGGCACCGCGCTGGATATTCACTTCGATGCAACGCAGCGACAGATCCAGTTGTATCGCGGCGAAATCCTGCTGCAAACCGCCCAGCCCGCCGACCCGCGGCCCTTGGTCGTGCAAACGGTTGACGGCAGCGTGCGGGCGCTCGGCACCCGCTTCAGTGTTCGCCAACTGCCCGCTTACACCCGCGTCGGCGTGCTACAGGCTGCGGTTGAGGTCCGCCCGCTTCGCCATGCCGATCAGCCTCTGCGGCTGGAGGCCGGGCAGCAAGTCACGTTCGATCGCGATGCGGTGAGCGCGGTTGGGCTTTTACCGGCTGAATCGGCCGCCTGGGTGCAGGGCATGTTGAGCGTCAATGACTGGCCCCTGGGGGACTTTATCGAAGCGTTGGGCCGTTATCGCCCCGGCGTACTGCGGTGCGACCCAGCGGTTCAAGGGTTGAGCATTTCGGGGGCGTTTCGCATCGATGACACCGACACCGTGCTGGAAAACCTGAGCAAGACCTTACCGGTCAAGGTGCGTTATGTGACGCGTTATTGGGCCAACATCGAGCCGGTCTGAGTTTATTTAGAAAATCCCGGCGCGCGGCCTTGCTGATTTTGATTCTCATCCGTCTTTGACACAAACCGCGATCACAGCGGCTATCTGCCAGACTAACGGAAGGATCACCGAATGCCCCCGCTCCCCCTCAATGCCAGTACCCAGATAACGCGCGCTGTGCGCATGGCGGTGTTCGGCGCGTCGCTGGCCAGCCTGCCCGCCCTGGCGCTGATGCCCACCCAGGCGTCTGCGCAAAGCCAGACGGTGTATGAGATTGCCCCAGGCCCGTTGGGCAGCGCCCTGACCCAGTTTGGCGTGCAGGCGGGGGTGACTATTTCGTTCGACACCGAACAGGCTCGCCACCTCCACACCAGCGGGCTGGAAGGCTCATACAGTGTTGAAGAAGGCCTGGAGCGCTTGCTCGCCAACAGCGGCTTGCACGCCGAGCGCCAGAGCAATGGGGGCTATGTACTGGTCGCACGCAACGCGCAATCGGCCTTGGAGCTGGGCGCCACTCAGGTCACCACCAACCAGCTGGGGTCTGTTACCGAGGGCACGGGTTCCTATACGCCGGGCACCATCGCCACGGCCACGCGGCTGGTGTTGACCCCGCGAGAAACGCCGCAGTCGATTTCGGTGGTGACCCGCCAGGTCATGGACGATTTCGGACTCAACGCCATTGATGACGTGATGCGCCACACGCCGGGCATCACCGTATCGACGTATGACACTGAGCGCACCAATTACTACTCGCGCGGTTTTTCCATCGTCAACTTTCAATACGATGGCATACCGACTCTACGGGACGCGCAATACTCGGCCGGGCAGACCCTGACCGACATGGCCCTGTATGACCGGGTTGAAGTGCTCAAGGGCGCGACCGGCCTGCTCACCGGGGCTGGCGGTCCTGGCGGCACCATCAACCTGATTCGTAAAAAACCCACCTCGCAATTCATGAGCAGCATCGAGGTGGGCGCCGGCTCCTGGGACAACTACCGCACACAAATCGACGTGAGCGGCCCGCTGACCGAGACCGGCAACGTGCGCGGTCGGGCCGTTGCGGCGTATCAGGACAAAAAGTCATTCCTGGACCACTACTCGCGCAAAACCGGCGTGTACTACGGCATTCTTGAGGTCGATCTGGATGAAGACACGCTGCTCACCCTGGGCGCCGACTATCAGGACAGCAACCCCAAAGGCTCCAGCTGGACCGGCACCCGAACCATTTTCGATGCGACGGGCAATAAGCTGGATCTGCCGCGCTCATTCAACAACGGCCCCAAATGGAGCAGTTGGGAGCAGTACAGCCGAACCGTGTTCGCCACCCTGGAGCACAACTTTGACAATGGCTGGGTGACCAAAGGCCAATACAACCATCAGATCAATGGCTACGACGCGCCGCTGGGTTACATCTCACAGGACTCCGCAACCGCCAGTTCGATTTATGCGCGCAAATATACCGGCGAAACCACCCGTGACAGCCTCGATGTCTATGCCTCGGGACCTTTTGAGTTGTTTGGCCGCGAACACCAATTAGTCGTGGGCCAGTCCCTGTCCATCTCTGACTGGAAAGGCAAGGACTACTCAAACGCCACCTACTTCGACAACAACTACGATTTCTATCAATGGCACGGCCAAGCCATTGAGCCGCTATGGAATCAGCCCACCAAAATAAACGATGAGACCACTCGCCAAAGCGGGACTTACATCGCCGGGCGCTTCAGCCTGATGGATGACCTGCACGTGATGCTCGGCACCCGGGTTGCCAACTACCAAGTCACCGGCACCAGCAAAACCAAGGCCAGCGGCAAGGTCGTGCCCTATGCCGGTGTGGTGTATGACCTCAATGACAATGTCTCGGCCTACGCCAGCTACACCGAAATTTTCCAGCCGCAGACGCAGTACCGTGACCGCACGCGCAAGATGCTTGCCCCCGATGAAGGCAAAAACTATGAACTGGGGCTTAAGGGCGAGTTCTTCGGCGGCCGCCTGAACAGCAGCCTTGCCTACTTCGAAGTGCATGAAACCAACCGGCCCGTTGCAGACCTGCTGTTTAACTCCACCCCCGGTGCGGAATACTCCTACATCGGCACCAAGACCACGACCAAAGGGTACGAGGCAGAAATTTCCGGAGAGCTCAGCCCCGGCTGGCAATTGCAGGCCGGTTACACGCACAAAATCAGCCGCGACGACGACCACATAAAAGTCGCGACCTGGGAGCCGCAGGACCAGGTCAGCTTTTACAGCAGCTACAAACTCAAGGGTAATCTGGACAAACTCACCCTCGGTGGCGGCGCACGTTGGCAAGGTGCTGGCTGGCAGACGGTCTACAACTGGGGCTACGACAACCGCGCGGGACGCTACGAAAAATTCACCCAAGACCCGTACTGGCTGGTGGACTTGATGGCGCGCTACCAGTTCACCGACAACCTGTCGGCCACCGTCAACGTCAACAACCTGTTCGACAAAGCGTACTTCACCAACATCGGTTTTTATGACTCCGCCTACTACGGCGACCCGCGCAACGTGATGGTGACCACTCGCTGGGATTTTTAAGGCGGTAGGGCCCCACAAAAATCGGTACAAAAAAAACGCCCCGAACCAAACGGTTCGGGGCGTTTTTTATTCAGATGTCAGACCTGACTGGCAGGCCCGCGGCATCAGAAAATGCTGATTGGGTAATCAACAAATACACGGACTTCGTTACCGCCGACGTTGTAGTCGCTGGCGTTGTTGGAAACGCGCAACCACGAACCGCGCAGACGCACGCTCAGGTCTTTAACCGGACCGCTTTGTACAACGTACTTGGCCTGGTTGTAGATTTCGCGCTCGGTACCACGACCACGGCCTGAACCGTCGTCGATGTTGGTGCCGCGTACGTAGGCGATGTTGTAGGTCAGGCCTGGAATGCCAACCGCGCCGAAGTCGAAGCCGTAGCCCAACTGCCACGAACGCTCGTCTTTGGCGTTGAAGTCAGACCAGTAGGAGTTGGCCAGCAAGATAGTGTTGCCGCCGTCGCCCACGCCGCCCGCATTACGGTAGCCGCCGTATGGGTAGCCGATTTCGCCGGTGCTGCTCTGGTAAGCCAGAACCAGCGAGTGCGCGCCGAACGCGTAGGTGGTTGCCAGGCTCCAGATCTTGTTGTCGGTGCCGTCAACCTTCAGCACGTCACGCGCGTAGCCAGAATCTACGTGGGTGCGGTAGCCGTTGAAGTCAAACGTCAGGGACTGTTTGTCATCCAGTGGCAGGGCGTAGGTCATGCCCAGGTATTGCTTGCGCAGCTCGTCTTTCATCTCGGAGCCGTACAACGAGGCCGAGAAGCGCTCGGTGAACTTGTAGCTACCGCCGAACACGTTGATGCTCTTCAGGCCGCCGCTGTTACGCGCTTCAGCACTTTTACGCGACTCTTCGGTGAAACGACCCACGTTCAGTTCCAGGCCGTCGATCTCTTTGGAGGTCAACAGGGTACCGGTGAAGCTTTCTGGCATCAGACGGGAGTTGTCGTACATCAGTACCGGCAGAGCAGGCATTTGGTCACCGTATTTCAGCACGGTGTTGGAAATGCGGAACTTCACTGCAGCGCCAGCCTTGGCGATGTCGTGAGCGGCTTTGCCGTTATGGTCTTGCTTGAAGAAGTCGATGCCGCCTGCGCCGCTGCTGCCCTTGCCGCCGTCCAGACGCAGTGCGTAGATGCCGAAAGCATCCACACCCACGCCCACGGTGCCTTGGGTGAAGCCGGAGGTGAAGGTGCCGAGGAAGCCTTGGCCCCATTCAGCTTTGTCTTGCTGGTGATGTTTGTAGTCACGGCTGATGTAGGCGTTGCGCGCCAATACGTTCAGGTGGCTGTCTTCTACAAAACCTTTTGCGTCAGCTTGATCGTTAGCCATGGCCTGGGTAGCACCGAGTACGCCCAGAGCGAGTAGACCTATCCGTGTTTTTAACATTTTATTTTCCTTATTTCAGAATAGAGGCGCGCTGTGGGTTTCAAGCTGAAACATTGAGTGGTGGTTGCTTCACATAACAAAAAAGACCCACACGAGACACCGCGCGGGTCATTTAGAAAGTTGGTGCATGGCTTATCGCCACAGGCGTAGGCAGGGATCCTATCCGCCGTTAAGGCAAAGTGTCAATTTCGTGAAAAAATTGTTAATTGCCAGATATTCAAAGACCGTTGATCGCCCCTTAACCTTTTACTCGTCGCAGCCATTCAGGCCGCAGGCGGGCGCTGAATCGTTTGGGCTTTGGGCGGGTGCTCGCAACCATCGCGCAAAGGCATCTGGCTTACCGATAAACGCCCCAAAATCGACCACTTGGTAGCGCCCGTCGAGTTCCAGAACCAGGGTCGGAAAGCCCTGGCCACCCACCTGCCCGAGCAGTTTGCGGCTGTCTTTGATGTGAGTGTGGGTCGGTTCGCCACGGACCGCCTGGTAGGCCGCAACAAAGGCCTCGGTGGGCAGGCCGATTTCAGTGGCCAGTTCCACCAGCACATCCTTGTCGCTAATCCGCCGCCCTTCGACATAGTGCGCCGTCTGTAAACGCCCCAGCAGTTCAAGGCCACGCCCGGCCAGTTGCTCGGCGGCCAACACGGCAGTGATGGGCGGCGCCGAATCAAAGACCGCCGTGGTGTCGCGCAGCAGCCCTTCAAAGTAAGCCTCGCCAAACGGCTGGCCGGTGTATTCGGCAATCCGCTGGTCATGGGGCATGACGTAGTCACGCAGTTGCGCAGACACAGGGCGGCGCTGGGCGCCGGTCATCATCCCGCCGCCATGGGCCACCACCGGCACAATGCCGCGGGCAGCGTCAATCAGCGGCTTGGCGCCATAGCACCAACCGCACAGCGGGTCATAGATGTAATGCAGAACGGGGGTGGTCATGGAGCGCTCCGAAGGTTCAATCAATCAGAGCGTCAGACTAGCGGTAAGGCAAGAACAGAAAAACGCTGCCAGCGCTTTTAGTGTGTTGCGTGAACCGGGCAAATAAAGGACTTGTAGGAGCTGGCGCAGGCTGCGAGCTTTTTAGAAGATCAAAAGATCGCGAGGCGAGCTCGCTCCTACAGTTTTGGGTGGGGTCAGGCTTTGCGTGGGGCGGGTTGTTGCTGGGTCAGGCAGTGGATGTTGCCACCGCCCAGCAGCAGTTCACGCCCCGGGACCATCACCACTTCGTGCTGCGGAAACAGGTTTTGCAGGATGTCTTTGGCCTCTGCGTCCATCGGGTCGTCAAAGCTTGGGGCGATGATGCCGCCGTTGACGATCAGGAAGTTCACGTAAGATCCGGCCAAACGCTCCGACGGATTGCGGTCCTGGCTGCCAGCGACTTTATCCACACCGTCGCACTCTTCCTGGGTGGCGTACATCGGCCCCGGAATCGGCATTTTGTGCACAACAAAAGAACGGCCCTGGGCATCGGTGCTGGTGGCCAGCACTTTCATCGCTTCGTGGCAACGCACGTAGTTGGGGTCGCGCTCGTCGTCGGTCCAGGCCAGCAGCACTTCACCCGGCGCCACGTAGCAACAGAAGTTATCCACATGGCCGTCGGTTTCATCGTTGTACAGGCCATCGGGCAGCCAAATGATCTTATCCACAGCCAGTTGCGCGCGCAGCACGCTTTCAATCTCTTCACGGGACAGGTGCGGGTTACGGTTGCGGTTCAGCAGGCATTCGCCGGTGGTGATCAATGTGCCTTCGCCATCGACGTGAATAGAACCGCCTTCCAGCACAAAACCTTCGGTGTAGTAGCGCGCCGAGCGCTCGATTTCGAGGATCTTGCTGCCCACTTGCTGATCGCGGTTCCACGGGAAGTACAGCCCGCCGTCAAACCCGCCCCAAGCGTTGAAGTCCCAGTTCACGCCGCGCACTTCACCGGTGTCGTTGATCACGAACGTCGGCCCGCTGTCGCGCACCCAGGCGTCATCGTTGGAAAGCTCGACCACGCGGATGTTCGGCACATCGAGCTGTGCGCGTGCGTTTTCGTACTGTGCGGCCGACACCCCGACGGTCACCGGCTCGAAGCGGGCAATGGCCTTGGCCACCGCGGCGTGCGCGGCTTGCGCAGGCTTGCCGCCCAAACGCCAGTTATCCGGGCGCTCAGGCCAGATCATCCAGACTTGAGTTTGTGGAGCCCATTCGGCCGGCATGTGAAAGCCGTCAGCGCGGGGCGTGCTGTGCAAAGTAGTCATAACCGTCAGGACTCCAGGGAACCAAAAAAAAGGGGGATGGGCGCATCAATCAGGCTGGCCGGAAACAGTGGACGCCCGCCTGCCTTTCGTCAAGAAAGGCCCGCTTTATAGCCGATAAATATCCACAATAAAAACCATTTATCGGATTTAACCCCGACAAAAGCATTTTTAATACAGATATAAATCGAGATTTAAAATAGCGCTTGTAGCCTCGCTCCTACGGGGTTTAAGCGTAGGTATACTGCGCCCTATGAACTCGACTCCTGCAACTCCTCGCCGCCCCCGCTGGCGCAGCCTGGCCTTACTGGCGCTGTGCCTGGCGCCTTTGTTGTGGCCGCTGCAACACTTGGCCGAGCGCTATTACCGTAGCGAACTGGCCGGGCAGAACCGCCAGACCCTCGACCTGTACGTGGCCAACTTGCTGGGCACGCTGCACCGCTATGAGGTGCTGCCACAAATTCTGGGCGAGTTGCCCGCGCTGCGTAATTCGCTGGCCGACCCGGAAGACCCGCACACCCTAAGCACGGCCAATAAGTTGCTCGCGGAGATCAACAGCCAGACCGGCGCCGAGGTCATGTACCTGATTGATGCCGATGGCAACACAGTGGCGACGTCGAACTGGGACAAGCCCGACAGCTTTATCCGACGCAACTTTGCTTTTCGTCCGTACTTCAGCGAAGCAATGGACGGCAAGTTGGGGCGCTTTTTCGGCTTGGGCACTACGTCCGGCAAGCGCGGCTATTACTTTGCCGCCCCGGTGACCGAAGGCGATAAAAAGCTCGGCGTGCTGGTGGTCAAGGTAGACCTGGATCACACCGAGCGCTTGTGGGGCAACACCCCGGAGCAATTGCTGACAACCGACGACAACGGCGTGGTCATTCTCACGTCCCGCCCGGATTGGCGTTTCAAGGCCACGCGCAAACTGTCGCCGCAAGAGCAACAAGACATTTTCGCCATCCTGCCCTACCCGACGCGCAACCTGCAGCCGCTGAACATCAACCCGGATTCGTGGGTGGTACAAACGCAAAAAATCGACGAGACCGGCTGGAGCGTGAACATTCTCGCGCCCCGCACCTTGATCGATCGCCCGGTGCGGACCGTACTGGCCATTGGCGCGGCCACCCTGCTGGTGGTCATGCTGCTGATCAGCTTGATGATGCAACGCCGCCGTCATTACCTGGAGCGCATCGCCTTCGAAGCCAAGGCCCGGCGTGAACTCGAAGGCCGGGTGGCCGAGCGTACCAGCGACCTTGAAGGCCTCAACCAGCGCCTGCGCAAAGAAGTGCTGGAGCGCGAGCATGCCCAGCAAGAACTGGTGCGCGCTCAGGATGATCTGGTGCAGGCCGGCAAGCTGTCCGCACTGGGCACCATGTCGGCCAGCATCAGCCACGAACTCAACCAGCCGCTGGCGGCCATCCGCAGCTATGCGGAAAACGCCGAAGTGTTGCTCGACCATCAACGCACTGAAGACGCGCGCAGCAACCTCAAGCTGATCAACGAACTGACCGGGCGCATGTCTTCGATCATTGCGCACCTGCGCGCCTTCGCCCGGCGCGATCGCCATGCGCCTGAAAGCGTGGCGCTGCAACCGGCGCTGGACGATGCCCTGGCCTTACTGGCCAAACGTCGGCGCAGCATGGAGGTCGAACTGATCCGCGACCTGCCTGCGGCCACGCTGTGGGTCGAAGCCGGTGAAACCCGTTTGCGTCAGGTGCTGGGCAACCTGCTGGCCAACGCCCTCGATGCGCTCACCGAAAAAGGCCCGCCCCGGCGGTTGTGGCTAAGTGCCCAATCCACGCCCGAGGGCGTCACTGTGTACATTCGCGACAACGGCCCGGGCTTTTGCATGGAAGCGTTGGGCCGCGCCGGTGAACCGTTTTACACCACCAAAACCCGCACCCAAGGGTTGGGCCTGGGGCTGGCCATCTGCGACACATTAATCCGTGCGTTTGGCGGCGAATTGTTGTTCGCCAACCATAAAGAAGGCGGCGCCTTAATTACCCTACGACTGCGCGCCGGTGCACCGGGCGTAAGCTTACAAGCTTCAGAGGACTCCAGGTCATGAGCCAACCCATTGATCCGCGTGTACAGGTCATCTTGATCGATGATGATCCGCACCTGCGCCAGGCGCTCTGCCAAACCCTGGACCTGGCCGGGCTTAAAGTGCTGCCGCTGGCCGAAGCCAACGGCCTGGCCGAGCGCATCTCACGAGACTGGGCGGGCGTGGTGGTCAGTGACATCCGCATGCCGGGCATGGACGGGCTGGAGCTGCTCACCCATCTGCACGCGCAAGACCCCGAGCTGCCGGTACTGTTGATCACCGGCCATGGTGATGTGCCCTTGGCGGTGCAGGCCATGCGCACGGGCGCTTACGACTTTCTGGAAAAACCCTTTGCCAGCGACGCCCTGCTCGACAGCGTGCGCCGTGCCCTGGCCCTGCGCGCACTGGTGCTGGACAACCGCAGCCTGCGCCTGGCGCTCAGCGATCGCCAGCAACTGAGCGCACGGCTGGTGGGGCAATCTTCGGCCATGCTGCGCCTGCGCGAGCAAATCGGCGCCCTTGCCGGGACCAAGGCAGACGTATTGATTCTGGGCGAAACCGGCTCCGGCAAAGAAGTCGTCGCACGGGCACTGCACGACCTGTCGAGCCGCCGCAACGGCCCGTTCGTGGCGATCAACGCCGGGGCGCTGGCCGAGTCGGTGGTCGAAAGCGAATTGTTCGGCCATGAACCCGGCGCGTTTACCGGCGCGCAAAAACGCCGTATCGGCAAATTCGAGTTCGCCAATGGCGGGACATTGTTCCTCGACGAAATCGAAAGCATGAGCCTGGATGTACAGGTCAAGTTGCTGCGTTTGTTGCAAGAGCGCGTGGTTGAGCGTTTGGGCGGCAACCAGCTGATCCCGCTGGATATCCGGGTGATCGCCGCCACCAAGGAAGACCTGCGTCAGGCCGCCGACCAAGGGCGTTTTCGCGCCGACTTGTACTACCGGCTCAACGTCGCGCCGCTGCGTATTTCGCCATTGCGCGAACGCGGTGAAGACGTGCTGGTGCTGTTCCAGCACTTTGCCGACGAGGCCAGCGCCCGCCACGGTCTGGCGCTCAACGTGTTGCAACCGGGCCAGCGGGCGCAGTTATTGCGCCACACCTGGCCGGGCAATGTGCGTGAACTGCAAAACGTCGCTGAGCGCTTTGCCCTGGGTCTGGAATTGGCCCTGGACGAAGGCGCTAGCGACGGCACAACGTCGTCTGAACATGAAGTGTCTGGCAACTTGAGCGAGCAGGTCGAACACTTCGAAAAGAGCCTGATTGCTGCCGAGCTTGAGCGCTCACACAGCTCGATGCGCAGCCTCGCCGAAGCGCTGGGCGTGCCGCGCAAAACCCTGCACGACAAATTGCGCAAACACGGCCTGCACTTCGAGAGCGGCAGCCACCCTCACACCGATGAACTTGATTGACCTGAACAGGATCCGCGCATGAACCGCGACAGTCGTTATCTGGAATCCATCCTTCATCACGACATTCCGCTGACCCGTGAAATGGGCCTCAAAGTGGTTGGTTGGCAGGATCGGCAATTGCGTTTGCACCTGCCGCTGGACGCCAACATCAACCATAAAAGCACCATGTTTGGCGGCAGCTTGTATTGCGGCGCGGTGCTGGCCGGTTGGGGCTGGTTGCATCTGAGCCTGCGTGAGGCCGGGATCGAAGACGGGCACATCGTGATTCAAGAAGGCCACATCAGCTACCCGCTGCCGGTGATCCAAGACGCCATCGCGCTGTGCGATGCGCCAACAGACGCCGCGTGGAACAAGTTCCTGGCCATGTACAAACGCCACGGCCGCGCTCGTTTAACCCTTGAGACGCGGATGATCAACGCCGACGGCGGGGACGATGCGGTGCGGTTTAACGGGCAGTATGTGTTGCATCGCTAGCTTGCTGTTCGCCAACACCTTGTAGGAGCGAGCTTGTCTCGCGATCTTTTGATCGTTTAAAAGATCGCGAGGAGAGCTCGCTCCTACAGAGGGGTGGCTTTTAACCTTGCGCCAACGCCAACAACTGCTCACGCCATGGCGCTTTTGCAGGCAACGCCAAAAAATGGCCATTGAGCAGCGAGTCCCGCGCCGGATACGTGAACGGCTGGCCATCGAGCTGCAACACCACCCCGCCCGCCCCTTCAAGCACGCCTTGTGCGGCGGCTGTGTCCCATTGCGAGGTCGGCGCCAGACGCGGGTAACAATCTGCCGCGCCTTCGGCCAGCAAACAGAACTTCAATGAACTGCCAATGTTGGCGGTTTCTACCTTCCCGACGGCCGTCTCCAGCCCGGCCAGCAAGCGCTCTTGCTCGGGGCTTGAATGCCGGCGGCTGGCGACCACGATCAGCGGCTCACCGGCGGGCGGCACGTCGCGCACATTGATCGGCACGATCACGTCCGCATCCACCCGCCAGGCGCCCAGGCCCGTGCCACCGTAGTAGCAACGACCACTGGTGGGCATTGAAACCACGCCGAACACCACGCGACCGTCCTCGATCAGGGCAATGTTGACGGTGAATTCTTCGCTGCCGGAGATGAACTCCTTGGTGCCGTCCAACGGATCAACCAGCCACCAGCGTGTCCAGCCAGCGCGCACGCTCTGCGCGATGTTAGCGTCTTCTTCCGACAGCACCGGGATGCTCGGGTCCAACGCCGTCAGGCCATCAAGCAAAATGTGGTGCGCCGCAAGGTCAGCTGCGGTGACTGGAGAGTTATCGTCTTTGGCGGTGACGGCAACATCCGCACGCCAAAACGGCAAAATGGCCTCGCCCGCACGGTGCGCGAGTTCAATCACCGGGGCCAACAAAGGGTGGGCAAGGCTCACGGTTTGAACACTCCGCGCTGGGTCAACAGATCACGCGCCAGGTACAGCGCGGCCAAGGCACGGCCTTCGCTGAACTGCGGGTTTTGCACCAGGGCCGACAGCTCTCGCAAGTTGACGCGGTCAACCCGCATCGGCTCCGGCTCGTCGCCTTCGAGGTGGGCTTCATACAGGTCAGAAGCCAGCACCACCTGGATTTTCTGGCTCATGTACCCCGGCGACAACGACAGCTCAGTCAAATGCTCAAGCTGGCGGGCGCCAAAACCTGCTTCTTCTTTCAATTCACGCTCAGCGGCCGCCAGCACGTCTTCGCCCGGCTCGATCAAGCCTTTGGGCAACGAGACTTCATATTCGTCGGTGCCGCCACAATATTCTTCGACCAGGATGGCGTGTTCGGCATCGATCATTGCCACGATCATGACCGCGCCATAGCCGTTACCGCGCCCCACCAGCCGCTCGTAAGTGCGCTCAACGCCATTGGAAAAGCGCAGTTGCACTTCTTCGACCCGAAACAATCGGCTACTGGCAACAATTTCACGGGCAAGTACGGTGGGTTTTTGGCGCATAGCGGCTCCTCAATATGAACGGGTTACTATACCCCGGCTTTTCCGATTGTCTGTGTCGGATGTTTTTCTACTGTGGGAGAAGTTTTGCATGACAGCGTTACCTTGGCGCGACATTGATACCGTTCTGCTGGACATGGACGGCACACTGCTCGACCTGCACTACGACAACCACTTTTGGCTCGAACACCTGCCGCAGCGCTATGCCGAGCTGCATGGCATCAGCCGCGCCATGGCCGACCTGGAACTGACGCCGCTGTTTGAAAACAACGCAGGCCAGTTGAAGTGGTACTGCCTGGATTTCTGGAGCCGCGAGCTAAAGATCCCGGTGCGTGAGCTCAAGCTCGAAACCGCGCACCTGATTGCCCTGCGCCCGGATGCAGATACATTTTTAGCGGCGATCAAACAGGCTGGCAAGCGGGTGATTCTGATCACCAACGCGCACCGCGATTCGCTGTCATTGAAGCTGGAGCGCATCGAACTGGCGCCATATTTCGAGCGCCTGATCAGCTCCCACGATTACGGCTTCCCCAAGGAGAGCCCGGCGTTTTGGGATGCCCTGCAAGCTGATATCGGCTTTGACCCGAGCCGCAGCCTGTTTATCGACGACACCTTGCCGATTTTGCGCAGCGCCCGTGCATTCGGCATCGGTCACTTGCTGGCGGTCAAACAGCCAGACAGCAAAAAAGGCCCGAAAGACACCGAAGAGTTCGCAGCACTGGGGGATTATCGCGAGTTGCTGGAAGGGCTTTGAGTAACATACAAAACGTGTAGGAGCGAGCTTGCTCGCGATCTTTTGATCTTTTAAAAAGATCGCGAGCAAGCTCGCTCCTACAGTTTGTGCGGGGGTTACTCAGGAATACGCAGTGTCTGGCCCGGGTAGATTTTGTTCACGTCTTTGAGCAGCGGTTTGTTGGCTTCAAAGATTTTGTTGTACTGGTTGGCGTTGCCATACACCCGCAGCGAAATCGCGCTCAGGGTGTCGCCTTTTTGCACCACGACAAAACGCGAAGCCACAACAGCCGGTCCAGTCACGGTGATCTGGTCGTCAACACTGGCCACGCCTTCAATGTTGCCAGCCGCCAAGACGATTTTTTCTTTCTCTTCTTGCGACGCGGCTTCGCCGGTGAGGGTTATCTTGTCGCCCTCTACCTCGGCTTTGATATTAGGATTGCCCAAGCCCACGTCCGCTACGTGCTTTTTGAGTTCGTCCGAGGCATTGGCATTACCCGGTGTAAACAGGTGGGCTAGCTTTTCACCTGCTTCTTTCACAAAGCTTAAAAGGCTCATCGGTCACGCTCCTAAAGGTTGGAATATCCAGAGACCTAAGCGTAGACCATCATTCCTGGAGCAACGATGGACATCAAACAGCTGAAATTCCTCATTGCCCTGGATGAAACCCGGCATTTCGGCCAAGCCGCTGCCCGTTGCCACATCACCCAGCCCACGCTGTCGATGCGCCTGCGCAGCCTTGAACAAGAGCTCGACCTGCAACTGGTCAACCGTGGCCAACGCTTCGAAAGCTTTACCGCACCGGGTGAGCGCGTGCTCGCCTGGGCGCGTACGGTACTGGCGGCCTACGACGGCTTGCAGGCCGAAGCGGCGGCCTGTCGCGGCAATTTGATCGGTACGTTGCGCCTGGGCGTAGTGCCGCTGTCGAGCTTCGACCCGCTGCCTTTATTGCAGCGCCTGCACCAGCAACACCCCGAGCTACGCTTTGAGCTGTCGGCCCTGAGTTCGGAACATATCCTTGAGCAACTGGCCAGCAACCAGCTCGACATTGGTGTGTCGTATCTGGACCGCCTCGACCACGAACGCTTTGACTCACTGGCACTGGGCATCACCCGGATGGGCTTACTTTACGACCAACGGCATTTCAACTTTGGTGAACAGCCCCTGAGCTGGGAGGCGCTGATTGAGTTACCGCTGGGGCTGCTCAGCGGCGGTATGCACTTTCGCCAATCCATCGATCACAACTTCCACAGCCGTGGCCTCACACCCCGCCCTTTGTTACAAACTGATGCCGTGCATCAGTTGCTGCAAGCGGTCCACGCAGGGCTCTGCTGCGCAGTCATGCCGCTGGAAGGCGGGCTTGAGGCGCTGACGGACACCCTGCGCCTGCACCCCATTGAAGACGCACAAACCTTGTCCCAGCTGGGTTTGATCATGCGCCGGGAGGCGCCGCGTTCGGCGTTGGCAGAAGCCTGTTTTGCACTGTTTCAGAAATCACTCAACCCGTCTTGATCGACGCCCTCTATCAGCAGATCAACGCTAGCGATTAGACGCGACTTAGTGTCGCGCCTACGCTTAGGGTCATAGACCACGTTGGTAAAGCCCTATGAACGCCAAGCGCCCTTTGTGCGCGGCGCCCGCTCTCAGTACGCCCGCGCCTGCTGCCAGCCAGACTTATCAGTACGTCACGCTCGACCACGACAGTGGCGCAGAAACGGCGCTGGCTGAAGAAGTGGCCCTGGCGATTGCCTACAACGGCATCAGCCAGGCCGTGATGCTGGTGACGCCGACCGACCTTGAAGACTTTATCGTCGGCTTCAGCCTGGGCAGCGGCATCATCCATGACGCCAGTGAAATCTACGACCTCAAGCTCAGCGGCTCAGGCTCGGCGCAGTACGCGCAGGTCGAGATCGCCAGCCGGGCGTTCTGGAACCTCAAGCAGCAACGCCGCCAACTGGCCGGCACCAGCGGCTGCGGGTTGTGTGGCGTCGAAGCGGTGGAGCAAGCGTTGCCGGACCTCAAGGTGCTGCCCGGTGCGCCATTGCCGCCCGCCCAGTGGCTCGACGGTTTGCGCCAGCGCATCAGCGAATTCCAGCCCTTGGGCCAACACTGCGGCGCGGTGCATGCGGCCGTGTATATGGACGCCAAGGGCGAACTGCTGATGGGCCGCGAAGACATCGGCCGGCACAACGCCCTGGACAAACTGATCGGTGCGCTGGTGCGCCAACACATCGACCTGAGCGGCGGCGCAGCGATTGTCACCAGCCGCTGCAGCCTTGAGCTGATTCAAAAAGTGTTGCGCGCCGGGATCCAAACCCTCATCAGCCTGTCCTCGCCCACGGGCCTGGCGCTGCAATGGGCCCGGCGTCACAACCTCAACCTTATTCATCTGCCACAAAAAAGCGCGCCACGGGTGTACAGCCCTGCGCAGGAGATTCAATCGTGAGCCTTCATCATCAAGCCGACCAAACCCCGACTCCGCGCTACAAGCCTTACAAAGGCCCGGCCGGTGGTTGGGGCGCACTGATCAGTGTGGCGCAGGCCTGGTTGACCAGCGACAACGCACTGAAAAACCTGCGCATGATGCTCAAGACCAACCAGAACGGCGGCTTCGACTGCCCGGGCTGCGCTTGGGGCGACTCGCCCGAAAGCGGCATGGTCAAGTTCTGCGAGAACGGCGCCAAGGCAGTGAACTGGGAAGCGACCAAGCGCCGGGTAGATGCGGCCTTCTTCGCTAAATACAGCGTTAGCGCGTTGCTGGAGCAAAGTGATTACTGGCTGGAATATCAGGGCCGCCTGACCGAGCCAATGCGCTACAACGCCGAAACCGATCATTACGAGCCCATCAGTTGGGACGCGGCCAACAGCGTGATCGCCCGTCATCTGCTGAACCTGTCGAGCCCCAACGAGGCCGAGTTCTACACCTCGGGCCGCGCCAGCAACGAAGCGGCTTATCTGTATCAACTGTTTGTACGGGCGTTCGGCACCAACAACTTCCCGGACTGTTCGAACATGTGCCACGAAGCCAGCGGTGTGGCGCTGGCGCAAAGCATCGGGGTCGGCAAAGGCACCGTGACGTTCGACGACTTTGAACACGCCGACGCGATTTTCGTGCTGGGGCAGAACCCCGGCACTAACCACCCGCGCATGCTTGAACCGCTGCGTGAGGCGGTCAAACGCGGCGCTCAAGTGGTGTGCGTCAACCCGTTGAAAGAGCGCGGCCTGGAACGCTTCCAGCATCCGCAACACCCGCTGGAAATGCTCACCAATGGCGACCGCCCGACCAACACTGCCTACCTGCGCCCGGCGCTGGGCGGCGACATGGCGTTGCTGCGCGGCATGGCCAAGTTCCTGCTGCAATGGGAGCGCGATGCACAGGCGGCGGGCGAACCGGCAGTGTTCGATCACGCGTTTTTGAATGAACACACGGCGGGCATCCTCGATTACATCTCCAGCCTGGACGACACGTCGTGGGAGCATATCGTCGAGCAGTCGGGCCTCACCCTGGTGGACATCGAGCGCGCTGCGCGCATGTACCTCAAGGGCAAGAACGTGATCATGTGCTGGGCGATGGGCATCACCCAGCACCGCCATTCGGTCCAGACCATTCAGGAAATCGCCAACCTGATGCTCCTGCGCGGCAATATCGGCCGCCCCGGCGCGGGCCTGTGCCCGGTGCGTGGCCATAGTAACGTGCAGGGCGACCGCACCATGGGCATCAATGAACGCCCACCGGTGGCCTTCCTTGATGCGCTGGAGCGCCGCTTCAATTTCAAAGTACCGCGTGAAAACGGCCACAACGTGGTCGAAGCGATTCACGCCATGCTCGAAGGCCGGGCCAAGGTGTTTATCGGCCTGGGCGGCAACTTTGCCCAAGCCACGCCCGACAGCCCGCGCACGGCCGAAGCGCTGCGCAATTGCGACCTGACGATGCAGATCAGCACCAAGCTCAACCGCAGCCATTTGATGCATGGCAAAGAGGCGCTGATTTTGCCGTGCCTGGGCCGTACCGACATCGACCATCAGGCCGAAGGCCCGCAAGCGGTCACCGTTGAAGACTCGTTCAGCATGGTCCACGCCTCCAATGGCCAGCTCAAGGCACTGTCGAATCAAATGCGTTCGGAGCCTGCCATCATCGCCGGAATCGCCGCTGCCACATTGGGCACGCACCCTATCGACTGGAACTGGATCGTGGCCGACTACGGCCGCATTCGCGAGCTGATTGCCGACACCATTCCAGGGTTCAAAGACTTCAACACACGCATCCAGAACCCTGGCGGTTTCTACCTCGGCAACTCGGCCGGGGCGCGCCAGTGGAACACCCCGACCCAGCGCGCCAACTTCCGCATCAATGCGTTGCCGCAAGACCTGATCGACGCCCGCACCCGCGCCACGGGCAAGCTGCCAGACCTGATCCTGCAATCCATGCGCTCCCACGATCAGTACAACACCACCATCTACGGCCTCGACGACCGTTATCGTGGGGTCAAGGGCCAGCGCGACGTGCTGTTCGTCAACGAAGCCGACATCATCCGCCTGGGCTTCAAGCCGGGGCAGAAGGTCGACATCGTTTCGATTTGGGATGACCAGCATGAACGTCGGGTGAAGAACTTCACCTTGTTGGCGTTTGATATTCCGGCCGGGCAAGCCGCGGCTTATTACCCGGAGGTCAACCCGCTGGTGCCGCTGGAAAGCACCGGTGATGGCAGCCACACGCCAACGTCTAAATTCGTCGCGATATGCCTGGAAGCAGCCAGCCCGTCGAGATTGATCATGGCGAAGGCGAGCTAACCCCCGACAGGGGTTTCAAACTATTTCTTCAGACACAAAAAAAGGCTGCTTTGGTTAAAAGCAGCCTGTCTGAACGAGAGATAGACTCTCGAAAAGTTATTAAGTTCCCCATCAAAAACAATAACTTAGGTAATTGTGTACAACTCGTGTTACTGGTCGGATTCCGATTGTAACCAACCCTTTTGAGCCTCAGGATCGCCCCGTCATTCTTTTGAGGCTCACCCATGAAGCTCACCTCCATTCTCTTGTTGTCCCTTGGCCTGGTCAGTGGCGTAGCCTCGGCCGGTGGCACCACCGAAGCCGGTGTAGGCGGCGCATTGGGCGGGGTGCTGGGCGCCGTGGTCGGCCAGCAACTGGGCGGCTCTACCGGTTCAACCATTGGTGCTGGCGTAGGCGGCGCAGCAGGCAGCGCAGTGGGTGCAGACAAGCGCAGCCGTGGCGAAGCAGCCATTGGCGGTGCTTTGGGCGCAGCCGGCGGTAACGTGTTGGGCCGTGGAGTGGGCGGCAGCACGGGCGCTCTGGTCGGTTCTGCCGCAGGCGGCGGCGCGGGCGGCGCACTGGGCAACTACATGGGCAACAAAAGCGATGCCGATGATCGCCGCGCCCGTGACCGCGACGACCGCCGCTACTATCGTGACGACCACCGGGGCCGTGGCCATGCCTACGGTCATCATCAGAAAAGAAAGCACCGTCATCACTGATACCCCACAAACGGGAGGCCAAGGCCTCCCGTTTTGTTTGGCTCACCGCGTACGCCGGCAAATTGTTTCAATGCATTACGCCCGTCTTTATTTGCCCGAATCATGCAGGCTGCATGATTGTACGTTTTACTCAAAAACCTATCTTGTTGATAAACAAAGAGTTATTCACAAAACCCGGCTTGGCATGGCCCCTGCAATTCCCTGAATGAAGGCTGCACCTCATTTCATTTCAGGAGCACAACAATAATGATCGGGACGACAGAGCACTATCCTCCTGCCCCGCAGGATTCCTCCAACCAGTCAGGCGTGTCCTGGGCCGCTATTTTTGCGGGCGCCGCGGCCGCGGCTTCACTCTCTTTGCTGCTGATTTTGCTGGGTGCCGGATTGGGTTTTTCGGCCGTTTCACCGTGGGCAGATGAAGGCGTTGGCGCCAAGGCGCTGGGCTTTACTGCGATTATCTGGCTGGCCGTGACGCAAATCATTGCCTCAGGCATGGGCGGTTACCTGGCCGGTCGCCTGCGGGTCAAATGGTCCAGCATGCACGGCGATGAAGTGTACTTTCGCGACACCGCGCACGGCTTCTTGTCGTGGGCAGTGGCCACGCTGGTGTCTGCGGTACTGATCGCAAGCTCCTTGAGCAGTGTTGTCGGCAGCGGCGTTCAGGCGACGGCTAACGTGGCTTCCGGTGCGGCCTCAGCTGTCACCAGTGCAGCCGGTGAGCACATGCGCAAAGGCGGCGGCGATAAAGGCCCGGAATATTTCATCGACAGCCTGTTTCGCAATGACCAAGGCACAGCCCTCAGCGAGCAAGATGTGCGCAGCGTCGTAAGCCGCATCCTGGTGCGCGGCCTGCATGACGGCGAGCTGAACGCCGAGGACCGCAGCTACCTGGCGCAGATCGTCGCCCAGCGTACCAACCTGACTCAGCCAGAGGCCGAGCAACGGGTTGACCAAGTCTACGCCAAAGCCCATCAAGCCATTGAAGACGCCAAGGTCAAAGCCAAAGAAGCTGCTGACATGGCTGCCAAAGCGGCTGCCTGGAGCACCTTGTGGGCCTTTATCACACTGCTGCTCGGCGCGTTCTTTGCCAGCCTGTGTGCAACCTTTGGTGGTCGCCGTCGTGATGCCGTGACCTACCTCACCCCCACTGACCGTTAATTCTGGAGAATAAAAATGCGCTCGATTCTGTTGTTTTTTCTCGGCATCCCAATCCCGATCATCATCCTGATTGCGCTGTTTGTTCACTGACAGCCTGAACGATGGCCTTCCTCGCGAAGGCCATTTTTTTGCTTTGATTTAAACCGGCAGGCACGTGGTGGATTTGATTTCAGACAGCGCAACGATTGAGTTCACCTCCTGGATACCCGGCACCATCGACAGCTTTTCGAAGAAGAAGCGCTCATACGCCTCAATGTCAGCCGTGACGATACGCAGCAAAAAGTCCACCGCCCCCATCAGCACATAACACTCCAGCACTTCAGGAAACCCGCGAATGGCGTCGGTGAATTCGGTGAAGTTGGAGCGCCCGTGCGCGTTGAGTTTGATCTCGGCAAAGATCTGCGTGTTGAGGCCGATTTTCTTGCGGTCCAGCAAGGTCACTTGCCCGCGAATAATGCCCTCGTCTTTCATCCGCTGAATGCGCCGCCAGCACGGTGATTGCGACAACCCCACCTGTTCGGCGATCTGTGCGCTGGACAGCGAAGCGTCTTCTTGCAGCAGCGCGAGGATGCGCCGGTCGTAAGCGTCGAGTTCGCCTTGCATAAAAATACCTGTGGATAAGTTATTGACGATCTGAATAAGTCTTTATTTCGCGTAATCGCTGCATCTTAGATAAAAAAAACCGCGCCCGACGTGTAAATATTTCTCCAGCCTAATCAGGAGTCATCCCATGCCGCCGCTGGAAGCCGTCCCCCCCTCAATCCGCCCCGATGTCTGGGCCAACAATGCTGCTCCGTGTGCGGTGCGGTTTTGTATTCAGGCCGAGGCCGAGGCGGATGTGTTGTGCAGGGTGCTCAACCTGTTCGCCTTGCAGCAGCTCGTGCCCCGGCACGTTGAAGTACTGCGCGATGACGACAGTTTCAGCATCAACATCGTCAGTGACGAGCAAAGCTGGCACCGCGCCCAGGTGATTGGCGAAAAATTGCGCAACTTGGTCAGCGTCTTCGACATGACGCTCGAACTCGACCAGCCTGCAAGGTCGGCATTGACCGGGTAATAGCTGGCAACCATTGCGCAAGCCTTCATCAGCTCCAGGTGGCTAGGCTTCAAACACGCAGACAAGGATCCGTCTGCGCAGTGATTGAAGTCGCCCCAGGAGCTGTCTATGCGCAATGCCCCGCCTCATGACCAATGGCTTACCCTCAAACAGCTGCTGCCCGTATTGCTCGCTCAAGGTCGCCTCAAGCAAAGCTGCGCCGAACACGCCTTGATCAGCAGCCGCGAGCCACTCAATGCCCCGTTGCATCCGCTGGTGTTTCTGGCCAATCAACAGCTTGCAGACCCCACCCGCCCCGGCAAACACCTGGACCTCGAAACCCTGACCGCGTGGCTCGCTGAAGAATTCGGCCAACCGTACCTGCGCCTCGACCCGCTCAAGATCGACGTGGCGACGGTCACCGGGCTCATGTCATTTGCCTTCGCCCAGCGCCATCAAATCCTCGCCGTGGCCGCCGATGAACACACCATCACCATTGCCAGCGCCCAGCCTTGGGTCAGCAGTTGGGAGGCCGACCTCAAACAGGTGCTCAAGCGCCCCATCCGGCGGGTGATTGCCAACCCTCAAGAGATCCAGCGCCTGAGTGTGGAGTTTTTCAACGTGGCCAAATCGGTGACGGGGGCGGTGCTGAATGATCAAAAAACCAGCAACCCGGCCAACCTTGAGCAACTGTTAACGCTGGGCAGCGCCAGCCAGGAGCCCGACGCCAACGACGCGCACATTGTGAATATCGTCGACTGGCTGTTTCAGTACGCCTTTGAACAACGGGCCAGCGATATCCATATCGAGCCGCGCCGCGAACAGGGTGGCGCGCGTTTTCGTATCGACGGCGTGCTGCACACCGTTTACCAATTCCCGCCGCACGTCACCATGGCCATTGTCAGCCGCCTCAAGAGCTTGGGCCGGATGAACGTTGCCGAAAAACGCAAACCCCAGGACGGCCGTCTCAAAACCAAAACCCCGGCCGGGGCTGAAGTCGAACTGCGCCTCGCCACCTTGCCGACGGCTTTCGGCGAAAAGATGGTCATGCGTATTTTCGACCCGCAGGTCTTGCTCAAAAGCTTCGACCAACTGGGCTTTGACGGCGAAGACCTGCAGCGTTGGGAACACATGATCCGCCAGCCCAACGGCATCATCCTGATCACCGGCCCCACCGGTTCAGGTAAAACCAGCACCCTGTACGCCACGCTCAAGCAACTGGCCACCCCGCAAATCAACCTGTGCACCCTCGAAGACCCGATCGAAATGATTGAGCCCGCGTTCAACCAGATGCAGGTGCAAACCAATATCGACCTGACCTTTGCCAACGGCGTGCGCGCCCTGATGCGCCAGGACCCGGACATCATCATGCTCGGCGAAATACGCGACCTCGAAACCGCCGAAGTGGCCATTCAGGCGGCGCTGACCGGCCACTTGGTGCTGTCCACTCTGCACACCAACGACGCGCCCAGCGCCATCAGCCGCCTGCAAGAACTGGGCGTTGCGCCTTACTTGATCAAAGCCACGCTGCTGGGCGTGATGGCCCAACGACTGGTGCGCACCCTGTGCCCCGAGTGCAAGACCGAGCAGCCCGTTCAGGCACACGACTGGCAGCACTTCGCCCCCGATTGGCGCCACCCGCCTCCCGCTCATACCTACAAGGCCAATGGCTGCATGGCGTGCCGGGACACGGGGTATTGCGGGCGCTCCGGGGTGTACGAAATCATGCTGATGAACGACCGCCTGAGGGCGCTGATCAACCCGCAAACCGACATCAACGCCCTGCGTCGCGACGCCTGCACTGAAGGAATGCGGCCATTAAGAATCGCGGCTGCACAAAAAGTGACCAGCGGCATGACCACGTTGGAAGAAGCCTTGCGTGTAACCCCGGCGTGATGGACTTATCTTGACTAAAATTTAAACAGTTAAGCCGTTTGCAAGCAGGTTACCCTGCGTTCGGGCTCAGCTTTTATGAGTCGATCCATCACAAACAAGGAAGGGTTATGCAAGTAGGTACAGTGGTTCTGTTGTTTGTCGTACTGGCTATCGCGGTGCTCTTCATGGGCTTCAAGGTTGTCCCGCAGGGTTACCAGTGGACAGTGGAGCGTTTTGGCCGATACACCAACACCCTTAAGCCCGGCCTGAACATCATCATCCCGGTGATGGACCGCATCGGACGCAAGATCAACGTGATGGAAAGCGTGCTGGATATTCCGCCGCAGGAGGTCATTACCGCCGACAACGCCACCGTTCAAATTGATGCCGTGTGTTTTTTCCAGGTGGTCAATACGGCTCAGGCAGCGTACGAGGTTAACAACCTTGAGCACGCCATTCGCAACCTGCTGCAGACCAACATCCGCACAGTGCTCGGCTCTATGGAGCTAGACGCCATGCTCAGCCAGCGTGACGGGATCAACGAAAAGCTGTTGCGCACGGTCGATGAAGCAACTGCACCCTGGGGCATCAAAATCACCCGGATCGAGATCAAAGACATCAGCCCGCCCGCGGACCTGATGGCAGCAATGTCAGGGCAGATGAAAGCAGAGCGCATCAAGCGTGCACAGATCCTTGAGGCCGAAGGCCTGCGAGCCTCTGCGATCTTGACCGCCGAGGGTAAAAAACAGGCGCAGATCCTCGAAGCCGAAGGCGGTCGTCAGGCAGCGTTCCTGGAATCCGAAGCCCGCGAACGTCAGGCCGAAGCAGAAGCCCGCGCTACACAAGTGGTTTCCGAAGCCATTGCCACCGGCAACGTTCAAGCGATCAATTACTTTGTGGCGCAAAAGTATATTGATGCACTGGGCAAGCTCGCCTCTGCTGACAACAGTAAAGTTATCCTCATGCCACTGGAAGCGAGCCAGGTGATTGGCGCTGTAGGCGGCATCGGCGAGATCGTCAAAGCCACTTTCGACAACAAAAAGGCCTGAGGTATGTGGGAGTTCATGCAAAACCTCAGCTATTGGGACTGGTTGGCACTGGGCACCGTCCTGCTGATTCTGGAAGTGTTCGGCGCAGGCGGTTATCTGCTGTGGGTGGGCATTGCCGGGATTATTGTCGGTGTGGTGACCTTCCTGATACCCGCATTGTCTTGGGCGTTGCAACTCCCACTGTTTGGCATACTGGCGATCCTGACGGCGGTGTTCTGGTGGAAACGCCAGCGCAACATCGTCGCCAGCAGCGATCAACCTGAACTCAACAGTCGCGGCCACGAATTGATCGGCCGCACATTTGTTGTTCAACAAGCCATTGTGGAAGGTCGGGGCAAAATCAAGGTGGGTGACAGCGTGTGGATGGCGGTCGGTCCGGATGCTGAGGTAGGCACGCCGGTACGCGTTACGGGTCAGCATGGAACCGTGTTAAGCGTTGAAATTGTGACATGAGGTAACGGAACTCCCTGTCGGTTACTACAATCAAACAGGTAGCTAACCTCTTTGGAGTACCTCTCATGCGCCTCAAATATGCTGTCGCCGCTGCTGCACTGTTGTCCCTTCCTGTTTCAGCCATGGCCGACGGCTTTTGGCGTGATGTTTTGTCTTCTGGGGCGACGACCGGTTCGACATACCTGACCTTCAAAAAAGACCGCAAAGTGATTGCCGCGCAAGATGACGCGGGCAGCTTTGTCGCCAGCAACGGCGAAATCCGTGGGCCTTATCTGGAGTCGGCAATGCAACAAGTGCGCTCTGACAACCCGAACTTGAAGGTCAGCGATATGGACCTGGCGAACGCGATTCTGGTCAAGAACGCTACAGCTGAGTAAAGACGCACGCCACCTGTAGCCGCTGCCGAAGGCTGCGATAAGCTCCGCAGGAGCTTCACCCTTGGGGGTTCTGCGCAGCCCATCGCAGCCTGCGGCAGCGGCTACAAGTCTTCGCCTCGTACTTTTTCATTCAGCCTCTGTACAGAATTTTCACCGGCTGTGAACAACGCGCTGGGTATGCTTTACTCACCCAAATTCACATCGGACGTCTAGCCTCTATGAGTTCCCTGCCTTTCCTGCCGTTTTCCAAACCCACCATTGATGAAGCCACTATTGCTGCCGTCGGCGACGTGTTGCGCTCGGGCTGGATCACCAGCGGGCCAAAGGTTCAGGCGTTCGAGGCGCAGCTGTCCGAATACTTTGGCGGGCGCCCGGTGCGCACGTTCAACTCCGGCACCTGCACCATGGAAATCGCCCTGCGTATCGCCGGTATCGGTGCGGGCGACGAAGTGATCACCACGCCTATTTCGTGGGTGGCCACCGCTAACGTGATCATCGAAGTCGGCGCCACCCCGGTGTTTGCAGACATCGACCCGGTGACCCGCAACATCGACCTGGCCAAGGTTGAAGCGGCCATCACGCCACGCACCAAAGCCATTATTCCGGTGTACCTGTCGGGCTTGCCTGTCGACATGGATGCGCTCTACGCACTGGCGAAAAAACACAACCTGCGCGTTGTCGAAGACGCCGCTCAAGCCCTGGGTTCGAGCTGGCAAGGCCAGCGCATTGGCGCTCGCGGTGATTTCGTGTCGTTCAGCTTTCAGGCCAACAAGAACATCACCTCGTCCGAGGGCGGTTGTCTGGTCTTGAACAACGAAGAAGAAGCCCGTCTGGCCGAGAAGTATCGCCTACAAGGCGTGACCCGCACCGGTTTTGACGGCCTGGATGTGGACGTACTGGGTGGCAAGTTCAACATGACCGACATCGCTGCGGCGATCGGCCTGGGCCAATTTGCTCACATCGAAGCCATCACGGCCCATCGCCGTGAACTGGCCAAGCATTACTTCGACTGCTTCGGCGCGGATTTTGAAGCCGAGTACGGCGCACAACTGCCGGTGGCTGACTTCACCAACACCAACTGGCACTTGTTCCAACTGGTCTTGCCCGAGCGCAAAGACGGCCAGCCGGCACGTGCGACCTTTATGAAAGAAATGCAGGCATTGGGCGTCGGCATCGGTTACCACTACCCGCCGATTCACTTGCTGAGCTTGTACCGTGAGCGCGGGTTCAAGGAAGGGATGTTGCCGGTGGCCGAACGTGTAGGACGTTTAATCGTGTCCCTGCCGATGTTTACCGCCATGACCAAGGCTGATGTCGAGCGTTCAGTAGCGGCCGTTAAAGCCGTACTCAAAGACGCTTAACAGCCCATATCTGTAGGAGCGAGCTTGCCTCGCGATCTTTTGATCTTTTAAAAGATCTCGAGGCAAGCTCGCTCCTACAGAGGGTTTGTTTTACTCGCCGATCGCGGCTTTGTAGCCGGCAGCGTCCAGCAGTTTTTCCAGCTCGGCGGGGTTGGATGGCTTGAGCTTGAAGATCCAGTTGGCGTACGAATCGTCGTTCAGCCCTTCAGGGGCATCCGCCAGACCGTCATTGACGGCAATCACTTCGCCCGACACCGGCGAGTAAATGTCCGAAGCGGCTTTTACCGACTCAACCACGCCTGCTGTATCAGCTGCGGCGAACACTGTGCCCACTTCCGGCAGCTCAACAAACACCACATCCCCCAGCGCTTCTTGCGCGTGATCGCTGATACCGACGGTAATCGAGCCATCAGCTTCCAGACGTGCCCACTCGTGACTTTCAGCAAAGCGCAGGTCCGCAGGGATATTGCTCATATTCAGTGTCCTCAAGAAGAAATGTCAGCGGCTCACACGGTACGCGAGCCTGCCAGTAAACGTTAGATCAAGGCTTTGCCAAGACGAACAAAAGTCGGTTTAACCACGCGAACCGGGTACCACTTGCCACGAATTTCTACCTCGGCACGGTCGGCCGTTGCCATCGGAACTCGCGCCAATGCAATCGATTTGCTTAGCGTAGGAGAGAAGCTACCACTGGTGATCTCTCCTTCGCCAACATCTGCGATGCGAACGACCTGATGTGCACGCAGGACACCGCGCTCTTCCAGCACCAAACCCACCAGTTTGAGCCGTGAACCGCTGGCTTTTTCTGCCTCCAGCGCTTCGCGTCCGATGAAGTTGCGCGAGGCGGGCTCCCAGGCGACAGTCCACGCCATATTGGCTGAAAGGGGCGAAACAGACAGGTGAATATCCTGCCCATAGAGGTTCATGCCAGCCTCAAGACGCAAGGTGTCGCGCGCGCCCAAGCCTATTGGAGAAATGCCGGCGCCGACCAGATCGTTAAAGAACGCGGGCGCTTGATCGGCCGGGAGCACAATTTCCAGGCCGTCTTCACCGGTATAACCGGTGCGGGCGATAAACCAGTCGCCGCTGACCTGCCCTTCAAAGGGCTTGAGCTGCTGAATAAGCTGGCTACGAGACTGGCTCACCAGCTCGGCCACTTTGTGCCGGGCCTGTGGGCCTTGAATGGCCAGCAGCGCCAACTCGGGGCGCTCATGCAACTGCACGGCGTAGCCGCCCTGGTGGCTGTTCATCCAGGCCAGGTCCTGATCGCGGGTGGCGGCGTTAACGATAAGCCGATAACCCGTCGGCATCAGGTAGACGATCATGTCGTCCACCACCCCGCCGTTTTCGTTGAGCATGGCGCTATACAGTGCGCGGCCGGGTGTGTTCAGACGTTCGACATCGTTTGCCAACAAATGCTGTAGCCATTCCTTGGCCTGATCCCCGGTGACGTCAATCACGGTCATATGCGAGACATCAAAAACCCCACAGTCGCGGCGCACCTCATGGTGTTCCTCAACTTGCGAGCCGTAATGCAAGGGCATATCCCAACCGCCAAAATCGACCATTTTCGCGCCGAGGGCGAGATGCAGGTCATACAGAGGCGTACGCTGTCCCATGGGTTTCTCCTTCCGGGCTTGGCGAAGGTGCGGACAGGCTTGTAGAACGTTTGAGGCTGTTGAAACAGGCCTTTGCGCGTTTAACAAACGACCTGGCCTGACAGACAGACCGCACCGAATGCCGCGCATTGTAGCCGTATGCAGGAGGACTGGCACCTAACCGTTGCGATGGGCCGAGCGGCGAATCAGGCCGATCACCGGTAGCAAACCCACCAGCACCAAGGTCAATGCTGGCAGGGACGCCCGCGCCCACTCGCCCTCGCTGGTCATCTCAAAGATCCGTACCGCCAGCGTGTCCCAGCCAAATGGGCGCATGAGCAAGGTGGCCGGCATCTCTTTGAGGACATCGACAAACACCAGCAGCGCAGCGCTCAGGGTGCCCGGCAGGAGTAACGGAAGATACACTTTGAAAAACAGTCGCGGGCCACTCACACCCAGGCTACGGGCCGCCTCGGGCAAAGACGGTCGAATCCGCGCCAGGCTGTTTTCCAGCGGGCCATAAGCCACTGCGATAAAACGCACCAGATACGCCAACAGCAACGCCGACAAGCTGCCCAGTAACAGCGGCTTGCCCGCCCCGCCCAACCAGCCCGACACCGGCACCACCAGTTCGCGGTCCAGGTAGCTGAAGGCCAACATGATCGACACCGCCAACACCGAGCCCGGCAAGGCATACCCGAGGTTGGCCAGACTGACCCCGGCGCGAATCGCCGGAGTCGGCGCCTGACGCCGGGCAAACGCCAGCACCAGCGCCACGCAGACGGTAATCAGCGCGGCCATGCTGCCCAGATACAGGGTGTGCAGGATCAGCCCGGTGTAGCGCTCATCTAGATCAAAACGCCCGCGTTGCCAGAACCACACCACCAGTTGCAGCAGCGGGATGACAAAGGCGCAGGCAAACACCAGCAGGCACCAGCCGCTGGCCAGCCAGGCCTTGAGGCCGCGCAAGTGATACAAGGCCTTGACCCGTGGCCGCTCGTTGCTGGCCCGGCTGGCACCCCGCGCCCGGCGCTCACCGTAAAGCACGACCATCACCACCAGCAGCAACAGGCTGGCCAGTTGGGCGGCGGTCGACAGGCTGAAAAAGCCGTACCAGGTTTTGTAGATCGCGGTGGTAAAGGTGTCGAAGTTGAACACCGACACGGCGCCAAAATCAGCCAGGGTTTCCATCAACGCCAACGCCACACCGGCGCCAATGGCCGGGCGCGCCATAGGTAAAGCGACCCGCCAGAACGCCTGCCACGGGCTTTGCCCCAGAATGCGGGCGGCTTCCATCAGGCCTTTGCCCTGGGCCAAAAAGGCGGTGCGCGCCAGCAGGTATACGTAGGGGTAGAACACCAGAATCAACACGATGATCACGCCGCCGGTGGAGCGTACCCGAGGCAGCCGCAGGCCCATGCCAAACCATTCTCGCAACAGGGTTTGCACCGGCCCGGCGAAGTCCAGCAGGCCAACAAAGACAAACGCCAGCACGTAAGCCGGAATTGCAAACGGCAGCATCAACGCCCAGTCCAGCCAGCGCCTGCCGGGGAACTCGCAGAGGCTGGTCAGCCACGCCAGGCTGACCCCGAGCAAGGTCACCCCAATGCCCACGCCGACAATCAGCGTCAGCGTGTTGCCCAGCAGACGCGGCATCTGCGTGTCCCACAAATGGCTCCAGATCTGGCCGTCAATGTTTTGCCAGGACAGCAGCAAAACGCTCAGCGGCAGCAATACCAGAGCGGCAATGGTAAAGACCAGTGGATACCAGCGACGTTGGGCAGGATGGGCCACGAAAAACTCTCGCAAGGGTGTATGCAATGTTACAAAAACCATGTAGCCGCTGCCGCAGGCTGCGATGGGCTGCGCAGCGGCCCCGCTCTTTCAAGAACGAAGGTCCTGCGGCCCTTATCGCAGCCTGCGGCAGCGGCTACAAAAGCAATGCTTCGGGCTTTTTATCAATTCCAGCCAGCGCGGTCCATCATGCGGATCGCTTCAGCCTGGCGCTTGCCCGCCACTTCAACCGGCAGTTCGTCAGCCTTGAACTTGCCCCAGCTGGCCACTTCGGCCGAGGGCTCAACGCTCGGGTTGGCCGGGAACTCCTGGTTGGTGTCGGCAAAAATCGTTTGGGCTTCAGGGGTGGTCATCCACTCCACCAGCGCTTTGGCAGCTTCTGGATGAGGCGCGTACTTGGTCAGGCCAATACCCGACAGGTTGACGTGAACTCCGCGGTCGGCCTGGTTCGGCCAGAACAGTTTTACCGCCAGGTCAGGCTTTTGCTTATGCAGGCGGCCGTAGTAGTAGGTGTTGACGATGCCGACGTCACATTGCCCGGCGTTGATCGCTTCCAGCACCGCGATGTCATCGGAGAACACGTCGGTGGACAAGTTGTTAACCCAGCCCTTGAGGATCTCTTCAGTTTTTTGTGGGCCATTCACTTCGATCATGGTCGCGGTCAGTGACTGGTTGTAGACCTTCTTCGCGGTGCGCAGGCACAGGCGGCCTTCCCACTTTTTGTCTGCCAGCGCTTCGTAGGTCGACAGCTCGTCTGGCTTGACCCGGTCGGAGGCGTAAGCGATGGTCCGTGCGCGCAGGCTCAAGCCCGTCCACTCGTGGCTTGAGGAGCGGTATTGAGGCGGGATGTTTTTATCGATGATCTCGGACTTGATCGGCTGCAAGATGCCCATTTGCTCGGCTTGCCACAGGTTACCGGCGTCTACGGTGAGCAACAGGTCAGCCGTGGCGTTTTGGCCTTCAGCTTTGATGCGCTGCATAAGCGGCGCTTCCTTGTCGGTAATGAACTTGACCTTGACCCCGGTTTTCGCGGTGTAGGCGTCAAATACCGGCTTGATCAGCTCGTCGATGCGCGAGGAATAAACCACCACTTCATCGGCAGCAAAAACGCTGCTCCCGAACACGGTAAGGGCCAGGGCAGTCAGTAGACGCTTGGGTGCCAGCATGGAGGGCGGTCTCTCTAATGCGAATCGGGCGTAAATGGTAGTGAATCACATTTGCCAGCTCAACCGAACTCGCCCCCGAGGCGTTACCAGATGTTACAGATAAACAAAATCCCCCTGTAGGAGCGAGCTTGCTCGCGATCTTTTGGTCTTTAAAAGATCGCGAGCAAGCTCACTCCTACAGGGTCCGCGTTCGATTAGATGTATTCCTACAAAGCCTTGGCCAACGGCGGCAGGTCGCCGGTGAGGCCCAGCGCCTGGCGCACGAACAGGGCTTTGGCTTCGGGCATTTGGTTGATCCATTTCAAGCCGGTGTTGCGCACCAGCCGTGCCGTCAGCGAGTCCGACTGGAACAAGCGTTCAAAGCCTTCCATGGCCGCCATCAGCGCCAGGTTGTGGGGCATGCGGCGCCGCTCGTAGCGGCTCAGCACCCGAACATCGGCCAGTCGCTCACCACGGTCCGCCGCGTGCAGCAGTACATCGGCCAGCACGGCGGCATCCAGAAAGCCCAAATTCACGCCCTGCCCGGCCAGCGGGTGAATGGTGTGCGCCGCATCACCGATCAGCGCCAGGCCTTCGGCTACGTAGCGTTTGGCATGGCGTTGGCGCAGCGGCACGCACACTCGCGGGTCGGCACTGAGCACCGTGCCCAAGCGGCCTTCAAAGGCAAATTCCAGTTCGCGGCAAAACCCCTCGTCGTCCAGCGACATCAACGCCTGCGCGTGTTCCGGGGTGGTCGACCAGACGATTGAACACCAGTCTTGCTGCCCTTCGCGCTCCAGCGGCAAAAACGCCAGCGGGCCATGGTCGGTAAAGCGCTGCCAGGCAGTCTGCTGATGCGCCTGTGCGCAACGCACGCTGGTGACGATGGCATGATGCTGATAATCCCACTCACGGGTCTCACAGCCGGTGAGGCGGCGTACAGCCGAGTTGGCGCCATCGGCGGCGATCACCAGCGGCGCGCGCAAGGTGCGGCCATCGGCCAGGGTCAGCAGCCAGTCATCAGCCGAACGGCGCATTTGTTCAAGACGTGCATTGGCCAGCATCTGGATGCCGGAGTCTTGCAGACGCTCCAGCAACGCGTCCTGCACCACACGGTTTTCAACGATATGGCCCAGCACGTCGGCGTGCACACTGGTCGCCGAAAAGTGGATGTGCCCGGTGCCGCTGCCGTCCCACACGTGCATGTGCGAGTACGGGCTGGTGCGCCGTGCGCGAATACCCTCCCAGGCGCCAAGGCGTTGCAGGATGCGCTGGCTGGCGGCCGACAAGGCGCTGACCCGGGGTTCAAAGGTGTCTTGAGCGGTGAAGGGTTTGACGCTGAGCGGGCTGCCGTCGAGCAGCACCACGTTCAGCCCGCTGTCTTTGAGCGCCAGCGCCAAAGCGCTTCCGACCATTCCGGCCCCGACAATCAGCACATCTGCGCGCATTTCCATGCTTTAAGCCTGTCTCGCAAGCGGCCTGCGCCGCATCTAAAAAGGGTCGACACGGGGCACTGTAAACGCCCCGGCCGCTATCAGCTGTCTGCGCGCGTGCCCAGGCCCATGGCCTGACGGGCAAACCAGCGCTTGGCAGGCGGCAGTACATCGAGGCCCAGCAACCCCAGATTGCGGCCAAACGAAATCAGCGTCTGGTCACTGCCAAAAAGCCGCGTCACTTGATCGGAGAAGCCAATGGTCAACTGCTGGTCCAGTTGCTGGCGCTGTTGATAACTCAGCAAGGTGGCCAGCTCGCCGGGCTTTTGCTCGCTGCCCAGCAAGGTATCGGCCAACGCCTGGGCGTCACGCAACGACAGGTTGAAACCCTGGCCGGCAATCGGGTGCAGGCTGTGCGCTGCGTTGCCCAACACCACCAGGTGCGGGCGTACCTGCTCTTCGGACTCAACCAGCACCAGCGGGTACAAGTGGCGGGCGCCGACTTGTTCAAGGGTGCCCAGGCGATAGCCAAAAACGGCCTGCAACTCGCTGAGGAAACTGCGCTCATCAAGTGCCGCCAGACGCTGAGCGTCCATGCCCAGGCGGGTCCAGACCAGCGCGCAGCGGTTGTCTGCCAACGGCAGCAAGGCCATCGGCCCTTCGTCGGTAAAACGCTCAAACGCCATGCCGTCATGGGGCTGGCTGGTGGTGATGTTGGCGATCAGGGCGCTCTGGTCATAAGGCCGTTTGCGCACATGAATGCCCAACTGCTCGCGCAGGCCGGAACGCCCGCCATCGGCCAGCACCGCCAAGTCGCAATCGAGGGTGGTTTCATCATTGAGGGTCAGGCGATAGCCATCTTCAAGCGGCTGCATGTGGATAACTTCAGCCGGGCAACGCCAACTGATGACGTCCGGGTCCAAACTTTTCCACAGGCATTGGCCGAGCCAGGCATTTTCGACCACGTAACCGAGTGCGGGCACGCCTTCATCGCTGGCCGACAAGCGCGCGGTAGAGAAACGCCCGCGATCAGACACGTGAATGTCTTTGATCGGCTCGCCCCGTTCAACAATTGATTCCCACACGCCCAGGCGCTCATAAATAAGCCGGGCGCCATAGCTCAGCGCCGATGAACGGGCGTCGTAGCTCGGCTGGTAGGTGTTGCCGGGGGCGAAGGGTTCGATCAGCACGATCTTCCAGCCGCGCGCCTTGGCACCGGCCTGCAACGCCAAAGCCAAACTGGCACCGACCAGGCCGCCGCCAATAATTGCCAGATGGACGCGACTCATGCCGCGTTCGCCCGTGCGGCCGCCATCAAGGCTTCAATCTCGGCGACGGTTTTGGGCACGTCGCCAGTCAGGATTTCACAGCCATTTTTGGTGACCACCACGTCGTCCTCGATGCGCACGCCAATCCCGCGCCATTTTTTGGCGACGTGCGGGTTGTTCGGGCTGATGTAGATGCCGGGCTCAACGGTCAGGGTCATGCCGGGTTCCAGCACGCGCCACTCACCGCCCACTTTGTATTCGCCAACGTCATGCACATCGAGCCCCAGCCAATGGCCAGCCCGGTGCATGTAAAACGCTTTGTAGGCTTCGCTCGCAATCAACTCGCCAACGTCACCTTGCAACAGACCCAGTTCAACCAGCCCGGCGGTGATCACCTGAACGGTTATTTCGTGGGCCTGGTTCCAGTGTTTGTTCGGCGCGATTTCGCTGAACGCGGCTTCTTGCGCGGCCAGCACCAGCTCATAGATGGCTTTTTGCTCGGGGGAAAACTGACCGCTGACCGGGAACGTACGGCTGATGTCACTGGCGTAGCAGTCGATCTCGCAGCCCGCATCGATCAGCACCAGGTCGCCGTCCTTGAGCGGGGCGTCGTTTTCCTGGTAGTGCAGGATGCAGCTGTTATCACCCGATGCGACGATCGAGCCGTAAGCCGGCATTTTCGCGCCACTTTTACGAAATTCGTAATCCAGCTCGGCCTCCAGGCTATATTCGTGCAGCCCGGCGCGGCTGGCCTGCATCGCACGGATGTGCGCGCGGGCCGATATTTGCGCCGCGTGGCGCATGACCTTGATCTCTGCCGCCGATTTATACAGACGCATGTCATGCAGCAGATGATCCAGCGCAACGAATTCGTTGGGCGGCTGGGCGCCGAGGCTGGCCTTGGAGCGAATGGTGTTGATCCACTCCATGAGGTGACGGTCGAACTCGGGGTTGCTGCCCATCGCCGAATACACCCGGTCGCGGCCTTCAATCAGCCCCGGCAAAATGTCGTCAATGTCGGTAATCGGGAAGGCATCGTCTGCGCCATAGTCACGCATGGCGCCTTCTTGCCCGGCGCGCAAACCGTCCCACAATTCGCGTTCGGCATTGCGTTCGCGGCAAAAAAGCACGTACTCGCCGTGGGCACGACCGGGGATCAGGACGATCACCGCCTGTGGCTCGGGGAAACCGCTCAGGTACTGGAAGTTGCTGTCCTGGCGGTACACATATTCAACGTCGCGATTGCGCACAGCCACTGCGGCAGCGGGCAGGATCGCAATGCTGTTGGGCTCCATCTGCGCCATGAGCGCCTTGCGGCGGCGGGTGTATTCCGATTTCGGGATATGGATCATGGGCAGACGGATTCCTTCTTGAAGATCAATCAGTGCAGCGAAGGTTTCGCAGCGACAGCCTCAGCAGGCTTTTTAGTCTCGGTGAACAGCAGCAGCGGCGCGACGCGCAGGTATTCCATGACTTCCATGTAGTCGCTTTCGCCGTCGTCCGACTCTTCCAGGGCGTCTTGCACCTGGGCAATGGCGGCCAGGTCCTGCAGCACTTCCTTGCCTTCTTCGCTCAAGGCATTGTCACGGTAGTTCAGGCCAAAACCGGCCAGGAAACCCTGGCACCATTCGCCCAGCGCAGCCGCGCGCTCGGCCAGTGGCACGTCATCGGACGGCAACAGCAGCACGACGGTCATGTCGTCACCGGTCAGTTCACCCTTGACCATCTCTTGCAAACCGATCAAGGCATTGCGTACGTTGTCACTGATTTCATTTTCGCTTTGGAACAGTTCGGTCGCGTCAGCCAGCCAGCCGTCGTGATCGAAGCCGGCGCCAGCCGCGCTGCGACCCAGCAACAGGCCGTGCAGTTCTGCAGGCGAAACAGTGTGGCCGCTGGTAGACAGCAGGTTGGCAAAGGCGTGATACGGGGAGTTCTGAATAGGCATGGTCAGCTAGGCGCCAAGCGGCGCTATGTCTAGAATGGAGGCCTTGTATCCTAGCATCGGCAGACGGGCTAGACCATCGAGGCGTCAACTGGCTTGGCAGTCCCCTCCATCAGAAAATACACAGTAGGACACAATGGAAGACAGCGACCTGCATGCACTGATGGCTAGACTCGAGTTGCTGATTACACGAGTCGAGCAACTTAAACGCCAAAACGGACTCTTAGTAGCTCAGGAAAAGACTTGGCGCGAAGAACGCGCGCACCTCATTGAAAAAAACGAAATCGCCCGGAACAAGGTGGAATCGATGATTTCGCGTCTCAAAGCCCTGGAGCAAGACTCATGAGTACAAGCAGTAGCGTCACCGTACACATCCTCGATAAAGAGTATTCGATCATGTGCCCCCAGGAAGAGCGCGCCAATCTGGTGAGTGCTGCACGTTACCTGGACGGCAAGATGCGTGAGATCCGCAGCAGCGGCAAAGTCATCGGGGCTGACCGTATCGCCGTGATGGCCGCACTCAACATCACCCACGACCTGCTGCACAAGCAGGAAACACCCGAAGTACAGACCAGCAGCGCAACGCGTGAACACGTCCGCGACCTGCTCGATCGCGTCGATCTGGTGCTGGCCACTGATCCGAACGAACGTCAGAGCTGATTCAAAACGTTTCTTTGGGGTATACTCTCGCCACTCCCTGGAGTATTCGCCAGTTAGCGATGTCCCTGAGCCGATTCGCAATACCCTGGAGCTTGCACGTTGGGCCGGTGTGCATGTCCGCTAGACGGAAAGCCTTAAGGTCTACTGCAACTTCCACCTTGAACTTTCGGGTTCAAGGGCCAAGCCGACAGCGGTACGTCGGGGAGCCTGATTTCCAAGTGCAATGCCAGCCTGCTGCTGGCATTGGCTGACTACGAGCCAACCGCCCGGTGGGCTCGATCTCAAACAGCACGCCATCATGACCGAACCTGCGACGCCCTCCCGCCCGCAACTTCGCCGACTGCTGCGCAAAGCCCGCCGCGAATTGTCGCCCTGCGAGCAACGTCAGGCAGCCCGTGGCCTGTATCGGCAGCTGGCGCAGCATCCGCTGTTTCGCCGCGCCAAACACATCTCGCTGTACCTGCCCACCGACGGTGAAATAGACCCGCGCCTGTTGCTGCGTGAAGCACAGCGCCGGGGCAAGATCACCTACCTGCCGGTGCTCAGCGCCTGGCCCAGAACCAAGATGGTGTTCCAGCGTTATGCGCCGGGCGAAAAGCTGATCCCCAATCGCTTCCGGATTCTGGAGCCGCGTATCAATCGCGCACGCCAACGCAAAGTCTGGGCTCTGGACCTGGTGTTGCTGCCGTTGGTGGGGTTTGATGCGAAGGGTGGCCGACTGGGCATGGGCGGCGGTTTTTATGACCGCAGCCTCGCGTACCTGGCGCGCCGCCAAAGCTGGCGCAAACCGACGCTGCTGGGCCTGGCCCATGAATGTCAAAAAGTCGGGAGTCTGGCTCAAGCCAGCTGGGACGTACCGTTACACGGCACGGTCTCGGACACGCAGTGGTACGTCGCGCACTGACCCTCAAGGCATCACGTTGCAGCGATGCCTTCGTTCATGAGTGGTTAGCGTTTGAAAGGTTGTACTTGCTGTTGCGCCAGTTCAATCGGTGAATCGTTTGAAGTTGACCAGAGGCTTTGCGCATAACCGGTTGTCACCACGCCCAGGCCGAACAAAATAACCAGCACCCACAGTAAATCCGGTTTGCGTTTCATCGATTGCCCCCCTTCAGGCACATCAACACGATGACAGCAACGGTTTTTGTTATAGGCCGTGCAGCAACGTCAAGCTTAAAATGGCGGCATTCTGAGGCAACACGAACAGACACGCAAACGCTGGTGTCAACCGATTGTCGGTTTATCCAAATGTTGCCCGGCAAAATAACTACGCCATGTTTCAGGAGCCCAAAGAATGGCCTATTGGTTGATGAAATCCGAGCCTGACGAGTTTTCAATCAAGGACTTGCAGAAGATCGGCGAAGCTCGCTGGGACGGCGTGCGCAACTATCAGGCGCGCAATTTCATGCGTGCCATGGCCGTGGGCGACGAGTTTTTCTTTTATCACTCAAGCTGCCCGGAGCCGGGTATTGCTGGAGTCGGCCGAATCGCCCAGGCTGCTTACCCGGATCCGACCGCCCTCGATCCCGAAAGCCATTATTTCGACCCCAAGGCCAGCCCCGAGAAAAACCCGTGGAGCGCACTGCAAGTCGCCCACGTGCACACCTTCCCCAGGGTGATCAAGCTCGACTACCTCAAACAGCAAAGTGCACTGGCTGAAATGCCGCTGGTACAAAAAGGCAGTCGCTTGTCGGTGATGCCGGTGACGGCTGAACAATGGGCGGTGGTGATGGGGTTGCTGTAGGCAATTGCTACGCACTTCGCACACCATCAATCTATTTCATATCAAGCAACATCCTGTATTCACGTCTACGCTACTGACTTCCTTTGACTGGCATCAAGTGCCCTGCGCCTTGAAACCGTCAAACTAGAGCGCTCTGTGACCAGGATGTCGGCATGTCGAAGAATCACCGCATTTCCCATTATTTCGTTATCCCTTTGGCGATTCTGCTGGTGGCAGCAGGCGGGTTTGGTTACTGGAAATCCCAGCATGACCGGCTCCCCGAAGGCATCAGCATGGGCAATGGCCGACTTGAATCCACAGAAGTCCAGATCGCCGCCAAGATCCCCGGCCGCCTGGCCGAAGTGCTGGTTGATGAAGGTGACCGTGTCACCAAGGGCCAATTGCTGGCCCGCATGGACACCCGCACGCTGGAGGCCAGCCGCGTCCAGGCCCAGGCCGAAGTGCAGCGCGCCCGCCAGGCCATGGCTGCCAACGAGGCCAACGTGCAATTGCGCCAGAGCGAAAAACTGCTGGCCAGCCAGGAACTCAAGCGCACCCGCCAACTGTCGCAACGCGGCTTTGCCAGCGGCCAGCAAGTCGACCAGCAGCAAGCCCAATTCGACACCAGCAATGCCGCTGTGACCGCCGCCCAGGCCCAGGTCGCCGCAGCCAAAGCGGCCATCGCGTCCAGCGAAGCCCAAGTGGCGCAACTCACCAGCGAAATCGAAGACAGCAGCTTGCGCGCGCCTATCAACGGCGTGATCCAGTTGCGCCTGGCCGAGCCCGGTGAAGTGCTGGGTTCGGGCGGCCGGGTGTTCATGATGATCGACCCGAGCGACCAGTACATGAACCTGTACCTGCCCGCCGCCGTGGTCGGCAAACTGACCGTGGGCGCCGAAGCGCGCATCGTGCTCGATGCCTTGCCCGATCAGGCGTTGCCCGCCAAGATTTCCTTTGTCGCGGCCAAGTCGCAGTTCACCCCCAAAGAAGTTGAAACCCGCGATGAGCGCCAAAAACTGGTGTTCCGCGTCAAATTGCGCCTGACCGATCCTGAGGCCGTGCCCCAGGCCAAGCCAGGCATGCCGGGCGCAGGCTACGTGCGAACCGCCGATGTGGACTGGCCGGCTAATCTGCAATGAGCGACTTGGCGCTCGACGCCAGTGGCATCAACCACTGGTACGGCAAACAACAGGCGCTGATCGATGTTGCGTTCAGCCTGCCCAAAGGCACACGCTGCGGCCTGATTGGCCCGGATGGCGCGGGCAAATCGAGCCTGCTCGGGCTGATTGCCGGGGTCAAAAAACTCCAGCAAGGCACCCTTGAGGTACTGGGCGGCCCGATTGATGACCGCCATCACCGCAACACGCTGTACCCGCTGATTGCCTTTATGCCCCAAGGGCTGGGCGGCAACCTCTACCCCGAATTGTCCATCAGTGAAAACATCCGCTTTTTCGGCACGCTGTTCGGTCTGTCGAAAAAAGAATGCGAAGAACGCATGGAGCAGTTGCTCAAGGCAACTGACCTGGAGCGCTTCGCCGATCGCCCGGCGGGCAAGCTCTCGGGCGGCATGAAACAAAAGCTCGGGCTGTGCTGCGCACTGATCCACGAGCCTGATTTGCTGATTCTCGATGAACCCACCACCGGCGTTGACCCGCTGTCGCGGCGGCGCTTTTGGGAGTTGGTCGAAGACGTACGCAGCCAGCGCCCGCAACTGACGCTGCTGGTGGCCACGGCTTACATGGAAGAGGCTGAGCAATTTGAACACTGCCTGATGCTCGACCGGGGCAAGCTGATTGCCGCAGGCTTGAGCGAAGAGCTGGCCGCCGCATCGCCCAACGGCAAGCTGGATGAAGCCTTTACCCACTACCAGGGCGACAGTGGTCACAGCAACGAGCCGCTGGTGATTCCGCCCCGGGTCGGCGACAACAGCGACATCGCCATTGAAGCCCACGACCTGACGCTTAAGTTCGGCGATTTCACCGCCGTGAATAAAGTCAGCTTTGCCATTGGCCGAGGGGAGATTTTCGGCTTTTTGGGCTCCAACGGCTGCGGCAAAACCACCACCATGAAAGTGCTGACCGGCTTGATGCCGGCCACCGAAGGCAGCGCCAAACTGCTGGGCAACCCGGTGAACGCCAAAGACCTGGCCACCCGCAAGCGCGTCGGCTTTATGTCGCAAAGCTTCTCGCTGTACGGCGAGTTGAGCGTGCGCCAGAACCTGGTGCTGCACGCGCAGTTATTCGACCTGCCCAAAGATGAAAGCCAGGCACGCATCGAAGAGCTGATCGAGCGGTTCGACCTGGGCGACGTCGCTGATCAACAGTCCGGCGAATTGCCGCTGGGCCTGCGTCAGCGTTTGTCTTTGGCGGTTGCCGTGCTGCACCGCCCCGAAGTGCTGATCCTCGACGAACCGACCTCCGGCGTTGACCCCGCCGCTCGCGATGACTTTTGGCGATTGTTGATCGAACTGTCGCGGGACCAGGGGGTGACGATCTTTTTGTCGACCCACTTCATGAACGAAGCCCAGCGCTGCGACCGCATCTCGTTGATGCACGCGGGTAAGGTACTGGCCTGCGATACGCCTGATGCGCTGCAACAGCAGTTCAAGGGTGAAACCCTGGAAGCCGCGTTTGTGACGTGCCTGGAGCAGGCGCAAAACGATCAGGGCGCCGCCACCCCGCCGCCCGACACCGAAGCCATCGCCGCGCCAGCCGCCCATGCGCCGCCCCCGCCGAGCAAGAGCGGGTTCAGCCTGACGCGGTTGATTGCCGTAGCCAGCCGTGAATCCAAAGAACTGTTGCGCGACAAGGTGCGCATGGCCTTCGCCTTGCTGGGCGCCGTGTTCATGATGGTGATCTTTGGCTATGGCATTTCGCTGGACGTGGAAAACCTCGCGTTCGCCGTCTACGACCAGGACCAGACACCGCAAAGCCGGGCCTACCTTGAGGCATTCCGCAGTTCGCGGTATTTCGAAGAGCACGCACCCATCCAGAGCCCCGAAGAACTGCACAAACGCTTGCAACGCTCAGAGATCAAAATCGCCCTGGAGATACCGCCGGGCTTTGGCCGCGACCTGTATGCCGGGCGCCAGCCCACGGTGGCGGCCTGGATTGATGGCGGCATGCCGTTTCGTGCAGAAACCAGCCGCAGCTACGTCCAGGCGGTGCACCAGGGCAACCTCGAACAGTTGAGCGCTCTGAGCAGCCTGGCGCAAAACAAACAGTCTGCGGCCAAACTCGAAGTGCGTTTTCGCTACAACCAGGACGTTATCAGCGTGAACGCCATCGGCCCCGGCGTGATGGCGCTGATTCTCGCGTTTATCCCGGCCATGCTCACCGCGCTTGGGATCGTGCGTGAAAAGGAGCTGGGCTCCATTACTAACTTTTACGCCACGCCGTTGACCCGCCTGGAATTTTTGCTGGGCAAACAGGCGCCGTATCTGGCGGTCAGTCTGGTCAACCTGGCGTTGCTGGTGGCCATGAACCGCTGGCTGTTTGGCGTTCCGTTTAAAGGTAGCGGCCTTACCCTGGCGTTGGGCGGCGTGCTATATGTGCTGTCGACCACCAGCATGGGCCTGCTGATTTCGGCGTTCACCCGCACCCAGATTGCCGCCATCCTGGGCACCATGATCATCACCAGCCTGCCGACCATTCAATTCTCCGGGCTGATCGTGCCGCGCTCTTCGCTGGACGGTTCAGCGGCGCTGATGGGCATGTTGTTCCCCGCCGGGCACTTCCTTGATATTGCCGTGGGCACCTTCACCAAAGCGCTGGACCTTCGCCAGCTATGGCCGCAATGCCTGGCGCTGTTCGGGTTCTTCGTCGCCTTTACCGGCCTGAGCCTGATCATGCTCAAGAAGCAGGAGGTCTGATGCATAAGCTCTCGCACATCCTGCGCCTTGGCCTCAAAGAACTCACCAGCCTGCGTCACGACAGCGTGTTGCTGCTGTTCTTGCTGTACGCCTTTACGGTGGCGATTTACATGCCGGCGGCGGGCTCCATCATTGGCGTGCATAACGCCAGCGTGGCGATCATCGATGAAGACCACAGCGCGCTGTCACGCAAGCTCAGTGAGTCGCTGTTGCCCCCGGAATTCAAAACCCCGCAAGCCCTGCCCTATGACCAACTCGATGAAGCGTTGGACAAAGGCGAATACACCTTCGTGATCAACGTACCCGCCAACTTCCAGGCCGATTTACTGGCCGGCCGCGAGCCCGCTGTACAGCTCAACGTGGATGCCACCGCCATGAGCCAGGCGTTTATGGGCGCGGGGTATATCGGGCAGATCTTCCAGCGCGAATTGCTCGATTACGCGGGGCAAGCCAACGCGGGCGCGAAAGCCCCGGCACTGATCAGCAGCCGCCCATTGTTCAACCCGAACCTGGAAGGCGGCTGGTTTTTGGCGGTGATTCAAATCGTCAACAACATCACCATTTTGGCCATCGTACTGACCGGGACCGCGCTGCTGCGTGAGCGTGAACACGGCACCCTGGACCACTTGCTGGTGTTGCCGCTGACTGCACTGGAAATCATGCTCGCCAAGATCTGGAGCAACATGCTGGTCGTGGTGGTGTGCACCTGGCTGTCACTGGAGATCATCGTTAAATGGGCGCTGGGCGTACCGCTGTCGGGTTCGCTGGCGTTGTTTTTGATGGTCACCGCGCTGTACCTGTTTGCCAGTACCGCGCTGGGGATCTTCCTTGCCACATTGGCCCGCTCAACACCGCAGTTTGGTCTGTTGGCGATACCGGTGATCATCCCCATGCTGCTGCTCTCGGGCGGCAGCACACCGCTGGACAGCATGCCCGAATGGCTGCAATGGGTCATGCAATGCTCGCCCTCCACCCACTTTGTGAGCTTGAGCGCGGCTATCTTGTTCCGGGGTGCGGGGGTTGATGTGGTGTGGCCGGACCTGCTGGCCCTGACGGCGATTGGCCTGGTGTTCTTTGCTGTCGCGCTGGCGCGGTTTCGCAAGAGTTTGGCGTCGTAAGGCCACCCAAACCTGTAGCCGCTGCCGAGGTACGAGGCTGCGATGCGGGCCGCAGGACCGCCATGCGGGTCGCTTCGCAACCCATCGCAGCCTTCGTGCCTCGGCAGCGGCTACAAGGCTGTGGGTTTACTGAACAATCAAATTATTGAACAGCAGGTCTTCCACCATCGGCTTGCCGGTCTCGTCCGTCATCACTTGCTGCACCTGTTTCAGTGCTTCCTGGCGCACTTTCTCTTTGGCTTCGACACTGCCCAAGCTTTCGCTGGTTTGCTGGGTAAACAAGCCCACCAACTGGTTACGGATCAACGCGTCATTGGCCTTGACCGCCTTCGCCGCTTCGTCACTCGACACGCGCAGCGAGATATCGGCCTTGTACACCTTGAGCTTTGCGCTGCCGTCCAGCCCGTAATTGCCCACAAACGGTGGGCTCATGGTGATGTAGCTAACCTTCGCGGCGCCTTCTGCAGCTTCTTCGGCAAGCGACGTCATCGGCAAGGTCAGAGCCAGCAGCAATACAATCCACGCTTTCACAATTCGCTCCTTTGTTCGAGATGGCGGTAAGCATACCGGGGCAGCTTACAAACCTGTCTACCGTTATCGGCCAGCGCTGCAAAAGCCGTAGGTTTACTCGCGTTTAATCACCATGCCCCCGGACTCCAACAAGGCTTTGACGCTGGGCGGTAGCAGGTCGACAAATGTGCGGCTGATTCTGCGCTGACAGATATTCGTCACGTTGAGCATGCTTTGGGAAAGGTCGAACAAGCCCAGCGCTAACGATTCATTGTCGTACTTGCCCGCAAAAAACCCGTCCATCAAGTGCTTTTGGGTGAGTTCAAACAATGTCAGTTCCGCCAGTGGCATATACAGATCCCTGCGAAGGTAGTGACTCATCTCCCGGTTGAGCTGAAGGCAGGTGGCGGTGGCAATATTTTGCAGCGCCTCCGTGCGTTTAGCTCGGCGCTCACGTTCAATCTCAAACATCAATGGCACAGAGACGACTAACTGTTGCGGGTTATCGCCGGTCAACGGCCGACTCGCGAACCGCCACTCACCCATGACCTTAAGGGCTGCGCCGGCAAAGAGGGGGTGGGTGCTGTAAACGATTTTCGGATTGGCCACCGTGCCATCGGCGTTGACGTCAACCTTGACCTGCACCATCCCGGTCAAGCCCATGCGCCGAAGTTCCATGGGGTATTCAGGCTTGACCATGTGCTTAACGTCAGGGAGCCACGTCTGCGCCCACGCACTCAGTGCCATGAACATCGCCACAAACCCGACTAAGCTTTTCATCACCTTCCCCCCGTACGCTGCGCTCACATGAGCTCAGAGGGGAAGCATGATAGGAGTGTGTCGCCAGGTTTCTCAGCCCATGGGCTCTGATCCTGTTGTGGGATGGCTCCGATTAAACGGACAGAACCCTCAAACTAACCCTTACGGCTTGGCCAACACACAGCGCTTGAGGCGCGCCTCCAGGTTGCGGTCTGGCATGGCGTGGCTGCGCAAGGCGCTGATGGTCTGTTCGACGTAGTCACGGGTGGTACCGTAGCGACCGCTGGCGTTGGCCAGCACCTGGCTGAGTACGCCGTCCGGGAGGTTGCCCGCGTAGCTAGGCAAATGCCGCTCCAGTACAAACCCCAACGCCTGGACCTGGTTACCGTCTTCAAGCCGGCAGTTCAGCCAGTGCGGCCGATAGGAAGGCACGGGCATTTCACGCCGCCACAAGGCGTTGAGCGCCGCTTCAAGGTTGTCTTCAGGCAGGCGATAGGCAAAGCCACTGCACGAGCCACCACGGTCCAGGCCAAAGACCAGGCCGGGCAGTTGCGGCGTGCCTCGATGCTCGTGGGACCACAAATACAAGCCGCGATGGTAGCCATGCACCCGGCCCCGCACCCGCTCGACAGCTGTGCATTCAGGACGCCAGATAAGCGAGCCGTAGGCAAACAGCCAGACCGGACCGCCTTGATGGCACGCCATGGTGGCCTGCAAGGATTGCTGAAGTTGTTCTGGGGTCAGGGGCGCCCCAAGATCGAGTCGCGGAGGGTAAATAACGTTTGTACACGCTGATTCAGAAACAGTTATCACAGAAGGCATGGAGTCCTACAGGCATTGCATGCGGCGTACTAGAAAATAACGTTATGAATCTTATAGCAGTAAAAATGAAATAACCCGCGCGGCAAGACGGATGGCGGCCAGTAATCCGATTTCTTGTAAATCAAGAGCCCCTCACCACCCCTCTCCCGGAGGGAGAAGGAGCTGATTGGGGGATGCTGACGATTATCGGTGGCCTGCTTGCTGCGCGACAGAGCGGCGTCGAAGACGGGGTTACGTCAAGGACGGGGCGCGTAGGCAAACACGTCAGCGCGCATTTGGTGCGCGTCCATGCCCGCTTCAACCAGCGCGTCGAGGGTGCCGTAGATCATGGCAGGCGAGCCGCTGGCATACACCGAGACAGCGCTAAGGTCGCTGATGTCTTCGCACACCGCTTCGTGCAACAACCCGCAACGCCCTTCCCAGCCGCACAAATCACTGACGACCTTGTGCAAGAACAGGTTGGGGATCTGCTGCCAGGCGTCCCACTCTTCCAACGCGTAAAAGTCTTCAGGGCGACGCACGCCCCAGTACAAATGCACCGGATGCTTGAACCCTTTGGCACGGCAATGCTCGATCAGGCTGTGCATTTGCGCCATGCCGGTGCCCGCGGCGATCAGCACCAGCGGCCCGTCCGGCAATTCAGATAAGTGCGTGTCGCCAAACGGCAGCTCCAAACGGATCATGTTGTTGCGTTGCAACTGCTCGATCAGGCTGCGGGCGCTGTCTTCGCGCACCAGCACGTGCAGCTCAAGGTCGCGCCCCGAGTGCGGTGCGCTGGCCAGTGAAAACGCCGACTTCTCGCCGTTTTCACGCTCCAGCATCACGTATTGCCCGGCGTGATAACGCGGCAGTTTGCCCGCCGGTGCACGCAAGCGCACCCGCCACACATCACCACCCAATTCGACACATTCGGTCAACTGACAGGCCAGACTACGCACCGGTAATTCTCCCAACGCAAGGACGCCATCCCACAACACCACGCAGTCTTCCAGCGGCGCCGCCAGGCAGGTGTAGACCTCGCCATGGTCACGGACTTCACCCGCCTGCTCCACCTGCCCTTCAACCAGCAAGGCTGCGCACACGTGGCAATTACCATTGCGGCAGCTTTGCGGGCATTCATAGCCCAGGCGCTGCGCCGCATCCAGAATCCGCTCGCCAGGCAAGGTGTCCAATACGGCGCCTGAAGGCTGCAAGGTTACACGCATCAATCTATTCCTAATTGATTCCAGATGTCATCGATCCGGCGAGTCACGGCCTCATCCTTGACGATGACCCGACCCCATTCACGGGAGGTTTCGCCTGGCCATTTGTTGGTTGCATCCAGCCCCATCTTCGACCCCAGGCCCGAAATCGGCGAGGCAAAGTCGAGGTAGTCGATTGGCGTGTTGTCGATCATCACCGTGTCGCGCTTGGGGTCCATGCGTGTGGTGATGGCCCAGATCACGTCGTTCCAGTCGCGCGCGTTGATGTCGTCGTCGGTGACGATAACGAACTTGGTGTACATGAACTGGCGCAAAAACGACCACACACCGAGCATTACGCGCTTGGCGTGCCCCGGGTACTGCTTTTTCATGGTCACGATGGCCATGCGGTACGAGCAGCCTTCAGGCGGCAGGTAAAAGTCAGTGATTTCCGGGAACTGCTTTTGCAGAATCGGCACGAACACTTCGTTGAGTGCCACGCCCAGAATTGCCGGCTCATCCGGTGGACGGCCGGTGTAGGTGCTGTGGTAAATCGGTTTGATCCGGTGGGTGATGCGCTCAACGGTGAACACCGGGAAGCTGTCGACCTCGTTGTAGTAACCGGTGTGGTCGCCATACGGGCCTTCCGGGGCCATTTCGCCGGGGTGGATCACGCCTTCGAGGATGATCTCAGCCGTGGCCGGCACTTGCAGGTCGTTGCCACGGCACTTCACCAGCTCGGTGCGGTTGCCGCGCAGCAGCCCGGCGAAGGCATATTCAGACAAGCTGTCTGGCACGGGGGTGACGGCGCCCAAAATGGTGGCCGGGTCAGCGCCCAGCGCCACGGACACCGGAAATGGCGTACCGGGGTGTTTTTCGCACCACTCACGGTAGTCCAGCGCACCGCCACGGTGGCTCAACCAGCGCATGATGACTTTGTTGCGGCCAATCACCTGCTGGCGATAAATGCCCAAATTCTGGCGGTCCTTGTTCGGACCTTTGGTCACGGTCAGGCCCCAGGTAATCAGCGGCGCCACGTCTCCCGGCCAGCAATGCTGAACCGGCAACAGGCCGAGGTCGACATCGTCGCCCTCGATGACCACTTCCTGGCACACCGCGTCTTTGACGACTTTCGGGGCCATGGAAATGATCTTGCGAAAGATCGGCAACTTGGACCACGCGTCTTTCAGACCTTTAGGCGGCTCGGGTTCCTTCAGAAACGCCAGCAGCTTGCCGATTTCACGCAGCTCACTCACCGAGTCAGCGCCCATGCCCAGGGCCACGCGCTCAGGCGTGCCGAACAGGTTGCCGAGCACAGGGATATCGTGACCCACCGGGTTTTCAAACAGTAAGGCCGGACCTTTGGCGCGCAATGTGCGGTCGCAGATTTCGGTCATTTCCAGTTTGGGTGACACCGGAACCTGGATGCGCTTGAGTTCGCCGCGCTGTTCCAGGCCGCTGATAAAGTCACGTAAGTCGCGGTACTGCATGCTTGAGCCTCATGTTGGCCGTGGCGTTGGGGCACCGAGTGTAGCGCCCAAGCCGCGTGATCTGAAGGGAGAGCTGCCCAAAATCAAGAAAGGTTAGACAGCAAAAAGCCGGGTTTCCCCGGCTCTTGCTTAACTTCCGGCGATTTACTTGCGCTTCATCGACAGGAAGAACTCATCGTTGGTCTTGGTCTGCTTCAGCTTGTCGATCAAGAACTCGATGGCTGCCACTTCGTCCATCGGGTGCAACAGCTTGCGCAGGATCCACATGCGTTGCAACTCGTCGTCAGCGGTCAGCAACTCTTCACGGCGGGTGCCGGAACGGTTGATGTTGATCGCCGGGAAGACGCGTTTTTCAGCGATTTTGCGGTCCAGAGGCAGTTCCATGTTGCCGGTGCCTTTGAACTCTTCGTAGATCACTTCGTCCATCTTCGAACCGGTTTCAACCAGTGCGGTGGCGATAATGGTCAGCGAGCCGCCTTCTTCGATGTTGCGCGCAGCACCGAAGAAACGCTTTGGTTTCTCTAGGGCGTGGGCATCAACACCACCGGTCAATACCTTGCCGGAGCTCGGGATCACGGTGTTGTAGGCACGGGCCAGACGGGTGATGGAGTCGAGCAGGATCACCACGTCTTTTTTGTGTTCGACCAGGCGCTTGGCCTTCTCGATCACCATTTCGGCAACCTGCACGTGGCGGGTTGGCGGCTCGTCGAAGGTGGAGGCAACCACTTCGCCGCGCACAGTACGCTGCATTTCGGTTACTTCTTCCGGGCGCTCGTCGATCAGCAGAACGATCAAGTGCACTTCCGGGTTGTTACGCGAAATGTTCGACGCAATGTTCTGCAGCATGATGGTCTTGCCCGCTTTTGGCGGAGCAACGATCAGACCGCGCTGACCTTTACCGATCGGGGCGCAGAGGTCGATTACACGACCGGTCAAATCTTCGGTGGAACCGTTACCGATTTCCATCTTCATGCGCACGTTCGGGAACAGCGGGGTCAAGTTCTCGAAGAGAATCTTGTTTTTCGCGTTCTCTGGACGATCGAAGTTGATCGTGTCGACTTTCAACAGTGCGAAATAACGCTCGCCTTCTTTTGGCGGGCGAATTTTACCGACGATGGTGTCGCCGGTGCGCAGGTTGAAACGTCGAATCTGGCTAGGCGAGACGTAGATATCGTCCGGGCCGGCCAGGTAAGAGGCGTCAGCAGAGCGGAGGAAGCCGAAGCCGTCCTGGAGGATCTCCAGCACGCCATCACCGGAGATTTCCTCGCCGCTTTTCGCGTGCTTTTTCAGCAGGGAGAAAATCACGTCCTGCTTGCGCGAACGGGCCATATTTTCTATGCCCATCTGTTCGGCCAATTCGAGCAGTTCGGTAATCGGCTTTTGCTTGAGTTCAGTCAGGTTCATATAGGAATGACGTAATCATTTATGGAGGGGGAAATTAAGCTTTTGGCTTAATGAGGCCGCGCCGCAGAGAAGGCGACAGGATCGCGTACTAATTCGATAAGGAGTGCGTCGGCGACGGCTTGCAGGGGGCAGTGGAGAAACCAGTGCGGGGCCGAATGTACCACTTGAGTTTCATAGCGTCTAGTCCTTGAGCCATGAAAAAGCCCCGCAATTTGCGGGGCTTTTAACAACGCTTAGATATTAGCGTCGAGGAATGCAGCCAGCTGCGACTTCGACAGCGCACCGACCTTGGTGGCTTCAACGTTGCCGTTCTTGAACAGCATCAACGTTGGAATACCACGAACGCCGTGCTTGGCAGGGGTTTCCTGGTTTTCGTCAATGTTCAGCTTGGCAACAGTCAGCTTGCCTTTGTAAGTCTCGGCGATCTCATCCAGAACTGGCGCGATCATTTTGCAAGGGCCACACCATTCAGCCCAGTAATCGACCAATACAGCGCCTTCAGCCTTGAGAACATCGGCCTCAAAGCTAGCGTCGCTAACGTGTTTAATAAGATCGCTGCTCATGGAAGTCTCCGTGGTTGTAAGCAAAAACGTAGCACATCATAGCCGTCATCACCGCGTTCAGGAAGCTGACGGATGATTGTCTATTACTATGGCCGCACATGAGCCTGAGTATGAGCCCTTTCAAAACACGCCGGAGGTGACAAATGCGATCCCGGTGCGTGAAGCCGCCTGGCGTATGTGCTCGCTCATGGCTTTGTGCGCAGGCCCGCTGGCGTGGCGCGCCAATGCGCGAAGGATTTTGCGGTGTTCTTGCCAGGTTTCCATCGCGCGCTCAGGGCGAATAAAGGGCAATTTCTGGCTTTCAAGAAAGATATCGGCCCGGGTTATCAGAATATTCGCCATGGTCTGGTTGCCACTGGCGCGCAAAATAATCTGATGGAACTCAAAGTCCAGTTGCGCCGCCCGGGCGAAGTCCTCGGCGCGCAACTCCAGGCGCATGGCCTCGACATTGTCTTGCAGCACGTCGAGTTCATCACGGGTCAGCCTCACGGCGGCCAATCCTGCCGCCAACCCCTCAAGCGCGTAACGCAATTGAAAGATGTCCTCAGGGCAGGCCTGCGCCGCAAAAGGCCAGTCAGACGCAGTGGCGATCGCTGCGGGCTCGCCTACCGTTTGCACGTACACCCCTTTGCCGGGCTGGACGCTGACCACGCCCAACGCACTCAATGACGACAGCGCCTCACGCAATGATGCCCGGCTGACCCCCAACTGCACCGCCAGATCGCGCTGCGAAGGCAATGCATCCCCCGGCACAAAGCCGCGCTCATCGATCAGTTTACGAATGGCTAACAGCGCCACTTCGGGTACCGCGCGTGCGCTTGAATTCATCACAAATCGACTTGATCGGCTGAGGTTGGAACGTAGTTGTAAAGCTATTGCCGGCGCTCGGCAAGTCACGCCCCACGGCGGTTCAAGCCGTGTACGCAACGCCCGATTGAGGTGCAAAAAGCCCGACAACTGTTCAGACCAGTCCGACCGCCGCAAGCCTTCTGAACCCGGCCTCCCAGCCCTGAAACCGCTGTTGGCATGGCCTGTGCTCTGTCCGATAGCAGACATCACCGTCCGCCCGTTTTGGAGAGTTGCCATGACCCAGCGCTACAGCGCCCTGATATGTGCCATGTTCGCCAGCCTGGTGCTGTTTCAGGCACCGGCCCAGGCCAATCAACTTGATGACGTGATGGCTCGTGGCACCTTGAAGGTTGCCGTCCCGCAAGACTTTCCGCCGTTTGGCTCGGTCGGCCCTGACATGAAACCCCGCGGCCTGGACATTGATACGGCAAAACTGTTGGCCGACCATCTCAAGGTCAAACTGGAACTCACGCCGGTCAACAGCACCAACCGCGTGCCGTATCTGACCACGGGTAAAGTCGACCTGGTGATTTCCAGCCTGGGTAAAAACCCGGATCGCGAGAAAGTCATCGACTTCTCCCACGCCTACGCGCCCTTCTACCTCGGCGTGTTTGGTCCGCCAGACGCAGAAATCAAGACGCTGGATGACCTCAAAGGTAAAACCATCAGCGTCACCCGTGGCGCCATCGAAGACATCGAGTTGACCAACGTGGCGCCTGCCGGTGTCACGATCAAACGCTTTGAAGACAACAACTCGACCATCGCCGCCTACCTGGCCGGGCAAGTAGACCTGATCGCCAGCGGCAACGTGGTGATGGTGACCATCAGCGAGCGCAACCCTAAACGCATCCCGGCCATGAAGCTAAAGCTCAAGGACTCGCCGGTGTATGTCGGGGTCAACAAGGGCCAGCCTGAGTTGCTGGACAAGGTGAACCAGATTCTGAGCGCCGCCAAAGCCGACGGCAGCTTGGAAAAGAATGCGCTGCAATGGCTTAAAGAGCCGCTGCCAGCCGACCTCTGATCACCCGCAACGAGGTCATCATGGCTTATCAGTTCGACTTTTTACCGGTCCTGCAAAACACTGACCTGTTGCTGCGCGGCGCCTTGTTCACCCTGGAACTGACCGCCATCGGCACGCTGTTTGGCGTCAGCCTGGGGATAGTCGGCGCGGTGGTCCGGGCCTGGAACATCCGCCCTTTCGCCGCCTTGTTTGGTCTGTACGTTGAAGTGATTCGCAACACACCGTTTTTGGTGCAGTTGTTTTTTATCTTCTTCGGCTTACCGGGCCTTGGCGTGCACATCAGCGAATGGCAAGCCTCGGCACTGGCCATGGTGATTAACCTCGGCGCTTACTCCACCGAGATTATCCGCGCCGGCATTCAGGCCATCCCCAAAGGCCAACTGGAAGCCGCCGCGGCGCTGGCCATGTCGCGTTTTGAGGCGTTTCGCTATGTGGTCTTGCAGCCCGCGCTGGCCAAAGTGTGGCCGGCACTGAGCAGCCAAATCATCATCGTGATGCTCGGCTCGGCGGTGTGTTCGCAAATTGCCACCGAAGAGCTGAGCTTTTTCGCCAACTTCATTCAGTCGCGCAACTTCCGGGCCTTTGAAACCTACGCCCTGACCACCCTGATCTACCTGTGCATGGCGCTGTTGATTCGCCAGTTACTGAATGCCTTCGGCCGCCGCTACCTGAGCAGGAGTCGCTGATGGACTTTACCTTCTGGGACATCGTGCGCAATTTGCTGGCGGGCCTGCAATGGACCGTCGCGCTGTCCGTCGTGGCCTTTATCGGTGGCGGTCTGATCGGCCTGCTGGTGTTGCTGATGCGCATCTCCAAGAGCCGCTTCGCCCGCACGCTGGCACGCGGCTATATAGAGCTGTTTCAGGGCACGCCCTTGCTGATGCAACTGTTTCTGATCTTTTTTGGCATCGCCTTGCTCGGCATCGACATTTCGCCGTGGATGGCCGCCGCCCTGGCGCTGACGCTGTTTACCAGCGCTTACCTGGCAGAGATCTGGCGCGGCAGCGTCGAATCCATCGCCAATGGCCAGTGGGAAGCGTCAGCCAGCCTGGCGCTAAGCCCGCAGGAACAACTGCGTTACGTGATTTTGCCGCAAGCCTTACGGGTGGCCATCGCGCCCACTGTAGGGTTTTCGGTGCAGGTGATTAAAGGCACCGCCGTCACCTCGATCATTGGTTTCACCGAGCTGACCAAGACCGGCAGCATGCTGGCCAACGCCACTTTTGAGCCTTTTATGGTCTACGGCTTGGTGGCGCTCGGTTACTTCCTCTTGTGCTACCCCTTGTCGCTCAGTGCGCGCTATCTGGAAAGGAGACTGCATGCCTCTGCTTAGAGTTACCGCCCTGCATAAATACTACGGCGACCATCACGTGCTTAAAGGCATCGACCTGAGCGTTGAACAAGGCCAGGTGGTCGCGATCATTGGCCGCAGCGGCTCGGGCAAAAGCACGCTGCTGAGAACTTTGAACGGCCTGGAGTCGATCAACGACGGGGTCATTGAAGTCGATGACGAATACATGGACGCCGCCCGCGCCGACTTGCGCAGCCTGCGCCAGAAAGTCGGCATGGTGTTTCAGCAGTTCAATTTGTTCCCGCACTTGAGCGTCGGCGAAAACGTCATGCTGGCCCCGCAAGTGGTGCAAAAAGTGCCCAAGGCCAAGGCCGCGCAACTGGCCCGCGAGATGCTGGAGCGTGTGGGCCTGGGCGACAAGTTTGATGCCTTCCCCGAACGCCTGTCGGGCGGGCAGCAACAGCGCGTGGCCATTGCCCGGGCGCTGGCCATGTCGCCCAAAGTGCTGCTGTGTGACGAAATCACCTCGGCCCTCGACCCCGAACTGGTCAACGAGGTGCTCAACGTGGTGCGCCAATTGGCCCGCGAAGGCATGACGCTGATTATGGTGACCCACGAAATGCGCTTCGCTCGCGAAGTCGGCGACAAACTGGTGTTTATGCACCAGGGCAAGGTGCATGAGGTGGGCGACCCCAAAGTGCTGTTCGCCAACCCGAAAACCCCTGAGCTGGCGAATTTTATCGGTTCGGTTGAGGTTTAACCCCTGTAGGAGCGAGCTCGCCTCGCGATCTTTTAAAGATCAAAAGATCGCGAGCAAGCTCGCTCCTACATGTTGTGGCGGGGGCTTTTACAGGGGATGTGTGACAAAAATTAGATTGTTTTAAAAATACGAGTTGTCAGGAACAAGCTAACGTCATCTCTTACGTGCTCCATATCAATGCATCGCACATCACGCGTTGGCGCGAGCGTTTGATCGTGGCACGATGGCGAAGTTATCGACCGAGACTCCTCAAACATGCCCCAATCCAAAAGCAAGAATCCGTCCCTGATCGCCGCTATAGACTTGGGTTCTAACAGCTTTCACATGGTGGTGGCCAAGGCTCAGAACGGCGAAATCCGCATTCTTGAACGTCTTGGCGATAAGGTGCAGCTGGCTGCCGGTATCGACGAAGAACGCCACCTCAACGAAGAGTCCATGCAGCGTGGCCTCGATTGCTTGAAGCGTTTTGCGCAATTGATCAAAGGCATGCCCTTGGGCGCCGTACGCATCGTGGGCACCAACGCCTTGCGTGAAGCCCGCAACCGCAATGAATTTATCGTGCGCGCAGAACAAATTCTGGGCCACACCGTAGAAGTCATTTCTGGACGTGAAGAAGCGCGCCTGATTTATCTGGGCGTTTCGCACACCCTCGCCGACACACCGGGCAAGCGCCTGGTGGCCGACATCGGCGGTGGCAGTACCGAATTCATCATCGGCCAACGTTTTGAGCCCCTGCTGCGAGAAAGCCTGCAGATGGGCTGCGTGAGCTTCACCCAACGCTATTTCCGCGACGGCAAGATCACCCCGGCACGTTATGCCCAGGCATACACCGCGGCGCGCCTAGAGCTCATGAGCATTGAGCACGCGCTGCACCGCCTGACGTGGGATGAAGCCATCGGCTCTTCCGGCACCATCCGCGCGATTGGCCTTGCACTCAAAGCCGGTGGCCACGGTGCAGGCGAAGTGAATGCCGAGGGCTTGGCCTGGCTCAAGCGCAAGCTGTTCAAACTGGGCGAAGTGGACAAAATCGACTTCGAAGGCATCAAGCCAGACCGTCGGGCGATTTTCCCGGCCGGGCTGGCGATTCTTGAGGCGATTTTTGACGCCCTTGAATTGCAACGCATGGACCACTGCGACGGCGCCCTGCGTGAAGGCGTGCTCTACGACCTGTTGGGTCGCCATCACCACGAAGACGTGCGCGAGCGCACCCTGAGTTCGCTCATGGAGCGTTACCACGTTGATCTTGAACAAGCCGCACGGGTTGAACGCAAAGCCCTGCGCGCGTTTGACCAGGTGGCCAAGTCGTGGGAACTCGAAGACGGGGTCTGGCGCGAGCTGCTGAGCTGGGCAGCCAAAGTGCATGAAGTCGGCCTGGACATTGCCCACTACCACTACCACAAGCACGGTGCTTACCTGATCGAGCACTCTGACCTTGCCGGTTTCTCACGTGAAGACCAGCAAATGCTCGCGCTGCTGGTGCGCGGTCATCGCCGTAACATTCCAAAAGACAAGTTCGCCGAGTTTGGCGCCGAAGGCATCAAGCTGATTCGCCTGTGCGTGCTGCTGCGTTTTGCGATTTTGTTCTACCACATCCGTGGCAACCAGGAAGCGTCGCAAGTGAAGCTGCGCGCCGATGGCGATCACCTGGAAGTGATCTTCGCTGAAGGCTGGCTTGAACAGAACCCGCTGACCAAAGCCGACTTCGAACAAGAAGCCCAATGGCTGACGCGCGTCGGGATAGTGCTGACTATTTCGTAAGTCGCCCTGCTTTCAAACACATGTGGGAGCGGGCTTGCTCGCGATGGGATCGACGCGGTTTGTTTGAAACACCGCGCCGCCTGAATCGCGAGCAAGCCCGCTCCCACAGGGTTATGTAGGGTTTACACCGACGGGCCGGTGCTGACGGTCAGTACCGGCAGGCTCAGGCGCTCCAGCAGGGTCGCTTGGGCGCTGCGCGGGTTCTGGTTGCCGGTCGGCGTGTTGCGCACGTAACGGCCGTCAGACTGCAGGCTCCAGCTGTGGGTGTTGTCGGTCAGGTAGCATTCCAGCTCCTTCTTGACCCGCAGAATCAGCTTTTTGCCCTCTACCGGGAAGCACGTCTCGACACGTTTATCGAGGTTGCGCTCCATCCAGTCAGCACTCGACAGGAACATCTGCTCTTCGCCGCCATTGAGGAAGTAGAACACCCGTGTGTGCTCCAGGAAGCGGCCAATGATCGAGCGCACGTGGATGTTGTGCGAGACGCCCGGAATGCCCGGACGCAAGCAGCACATGCCACGCACCACCAGATCAATGCGCACGCCGGACTGGCTGGCCTTGTACAGCGCGCGGATGATTTTCGGGTCGGTCAGCGAGTTGAACTTGGCGATGATGTGCGCAGGCTTGCCCTCTAACGCAAACTGCGTTTCGCGGGCAATCATGTCGAGCATGCCTTTTTTCAGGGTAAACGGCGCATGCAGGAGCTTTTTCATGCGCAGGGTCTTACCCATGCCGATCAGTTGGCTGAACAACTTGCCGACGTCTTCGCACAGTGCATCATCCGACGTCAGCAAGCTGTAGTCGGTGTACAGGCGCGCGTTGCCGGCGTGGTAGTTACCCGTACCCAAATGCGCGTAACGCACGATCTCGCCCGCTTCACGGCGCAGAATCAGCATCATCTTGGCGTGGGTCTTGAAGCCCACCACCCCATAGATCACCACGGCACCGGCGGCTTGCAGACGGCTGGCCAGTTGCAGGTTGGACTCTTCGTCAAACCGCGCACGCAATTCGATCACCGCGGTCACTTCTTTACCGTTACGCGCGGCATCCACCAGCGCATCGACGATCTCAGAGTTGGCGCCGCTGCGGTACAGGGTCTGGCGTACAGCCAGTACATGCGGGTCTTTGGCCGCCTGACGCAGCAGATCAACCACCGGGGTGAAGGACTCAAACGGGTGCAGCAGCAAGATGTCCTGCTTGCTGACCACGCTGAAAATGTTCTCGCTGTTCTGCAACAGCTTCGGAATCGCCGGGGTGAACGGCGTGTATTGCAGCTCCGGGTGGCTGTCCAGACCGGTGATGCTGAACAGACGCGTGAGGTTTACCGGGCCGTTAACCTGGTACAACTCGGTCTCTTGCAGGTTGAACTGCTTGAGCAGGTAGTCTGACAGGTGTTTCGGGCAGGTGTCGGCCACTTCCAGACGCACCGCATCGCCGTAGCGACGCGAGAACAGCTCGCCGCGCAGGGCACGGGCCAAGTCTTCTACATCTTCGGTGTCCACGGCCAGGTCGGCGTTACGGGTCAGACGGAACTGGTAGCACCCCTTCACCTTCATGCCCTGGAACAGGTCATCGGCGTGGGCGTGAATCATCGACGACAGGAACACATAGTTGTCGCCTGGGCCACCGACCTCTTCAGGCACTTTGATCACACGTGGCAACAAGCGCGGTGCCGGGATGATCGCCAGGCCGGAATCGCGGCCAAAGGCGTCGATGCCTTCAAGCTCAACGATAAAGTTGAGGCTCTTGTTCACCAGCAGCGGGAAAGGGTGCGTCGGGTCGAGACCGATCGGGGTGATGATCGGCGCGATTTCATCGCGGAAGAACTTGCGCACCCAGACCTTGATCTTGGTGTTCCAGTAACGGCGACGGATAAAGCGCACCTGATGCTTTTCAAGCTCAGGCAGCAGAATGTCGTTGAGGATCGCGTATTGGCGATCAACGTGGCCGTGTACCAGCTCGCTGATCCGGGCCAGCGCCTGGTGCGGCTGCAAGCCATCGGCGCCCGCTTGTTCGCGGGCGAAGGTAATTTGTTTCTTCAGGCCCGCCACACGAATTTCGAAGAATTCGTCCAGGTTGCTGGAGAAAATCAACAGGAACTTCAACCGCTCAAGCAGCGGGTAGGACTCATCCAGCGCCTGCTCAAGCACCCGGATGTTGAATTGCAACTGCGAGAGTTCACGGTGGATATACAGGCTGCTGTCATCCAGACCCGGAATGGCAATGGCTGGTTGCGCCGCCGCTGGCGCTTCAGGCGCAGCAGGTGCGTGAGCTTCCGGCACGGGCGGTGTCTCAGTGGCCTGCTCCACAATGGGCTCAGCCTCAGTAGCAACGAGTTCTGTCTGTCCTTCGGTATTCATTGAATGTTCCTGTAAGAGCGGGTTTGACTCTCGTGACCGTTTAGCGGCGCGTGCAATCAAGCTGCCAGAATGCCACCAACGCCAATGGGTTTAAACCGCTCATAGGCGCTTTATGCGGGCTGGAGCCGATTAGAGGGCTTTTTGTCAATTTTGTTCTGCAACGATGCTTATTGTGGGAGCGGGCTTGCTCGCGATGGCATCGCCGCGGCGATCCTGAAGAACCGCAGCGGCTGAATCGCGAGCAAGCCCGCTCCCACAGATGTTGAGCACTGTCCATCTACGCGCGACCGTTATAGCAATGTGTCATGAATCCTAGATGACAACCCTTATGATGTAGGTCAAATACTTACGATTTGTAGGAATTGTTCATGAGAAGACACAGTTCGATACTTTCCTGAACGTCCCTTAAGGCGTAGGCTGCGCGTTCATTTCTCCAGCATCCAGACAATGCTCCAACAATTTCTTCAAGAATTCGGTTACTTCGCCCTGTTTCTAGGGACGTTCTTTGAAGGTGAGACCATCCTGGTTCTCGCAGGCTTCTTGGCGTTCCGCGGATACATGGACCTTAAACTGGTCATGATCGTGGCGTTCCTCGGCAGTTATGCCGGCGACCAGCTGTGGTACTTCCTGGGGCGCAAACACGGCCGCAAATTGTTGGCGCGCAAACCGCGCTGGCAACTCATGGGCGACAAGGCGCTGGAGCATATCCGCAAGCACCCGGACATCTGGGTATTGAGCTTCCGCTTTGTGTACGGTCTGCGTACCGTCATGCCCGTGGCCATTGGCCTTTCGGGCTACCCGCCGGGCCGCTACCTGCTGCTCAACGGGATTGGTGCCGCCATTTGGGCCGTTGCCCTGGCCACCGCCGCCTACCACTTTGGCGCCGTGCTGGAAGGCCTGCTAGGCAGCGTCAAAAAGTACGAGCTGTGGGTACTGGGCGCCTTGCTGGTGCTGGGCGGCTGCCTGTGGCTGCGCCGGCGCTTCAAAAACGCACGCCTGGCCAAACAGACCGCGCTGGAAGAAAAAAACAAAGCCGCTGAAGTTAACACCCCACCAGCGGAATAAGCCGGTGTGTGCGCTCGCACACACCCTCTCCCTGGGCGCTGCACCGCAGCGCCTGCGTGATCGCGGAACCTCCCACTGGCATCAGTTGCCAAATAAAGAGACAGTAACGCCACGAACAAGGAGACCCACCATGACCACCAAAAATATTGCCGTTGTTCTTTCCGGCTGTGGCGTCTATGACGGCACCGAAATCCACGAAAGCGTGATCACCCTGCTGCGCCTCAGTCAGCGTGGCGCCCACGTGCAATGCTTCGCGCCGAACATTGCGCAACTGCACGTCATCAACCACCTGACCGGCGAAGAAATGCCCGAATCGCGCAATGTGCTGGTCGAGTCGGCGCGGATCGCCCGCGGCGAGATCAAGGACATTCGTGAAGCCAAGGTGGACGACTTTGACGCACTGATCGTACCCGGCGGGTTTGGCGCCGCCAAAAACCTTTCTAGCTTCGCCACTGAAGGCGCTGCCTGCAGCGTTCAACCCGATGTTCTGGCCCTGGCTGAAGCCTTTGCCGAGGCGGGCAAGCCGATCGGTTTGATGTGCATCTCACCGGCCATTGCCGCCAAAATCTACGGCCCTGGCGTGATCTGTACCATCGGCAAAGACGCAGACACCGCCGCTGCGGTAGAAAAAATGGGCGGCACTCACCAAGAATGTGAAGTCTCTGACATCGTCGAAGACAAAGCCCGCAAACTGGTCAGCACCCCGGCCTACATGCTGGCCCAGTCCATCAGCGAAGCCGCTTCTGGCATCAACAAAATGGTCGACCGCGTCCTGGAACTGACCCAGCACGCGTAATCAGCCCCGCGCGAGGCGGGTCAGAATCCGGTCCAGTGCATTGGCGAACGCCTGCTTGTCGCGTTCGCCATAAGCACCCTGCCCGCCGCCGACCTGGCCTTGCTCACGCAGATCGGTAAACAGATTGCGCACCGCCAACCGCTCGCCCATGTTCTGCGCGTCAAACTCTTTACCGCGCGGGTCCAGCGCTGCCACGCCCTTCTTCACCAGCCGGTCGGCCAGCGGCACATCGCTGCAAATCACCAGCTCGCCGGGCACGGCGTGCTCGACCAAATAGTCATCCGCCGCATCCGGGCCACTGGGCACCACAATCAGCTTAACCAACGTATACGTCGGCTTGACCTGACTCTGCCCGGCCACCAACACCACCTCAAACTGACGCTTGAGCGCGAATTTGATGACCTGATCCTTCGCAGCCTTGGGGCAAGCGTCTGCGTCGATCCAGACACGCATGGGGGTAGCTCCACATTAAGTAATAAGGTGAAGGCTAGCATTTTCCGACCACCCCCTAGCAGCCCACAGGCTTAGCCATTGATTTTGTATCCGCCCCCTTCTGCACCTTCATGCAACGCCGACTGAATACGTTCATACAGCGCATTGGCTTCTGACGTGGTGATGGAACGCGAACAATCGCGAAGCACCACCCTCAGCAAAACGTTTTCCTGACCCGGCAAAAGGCCCAGCCGCTCAATCGCCTGCACGGGCAGATCCGCCATGGCCCATCGGCCTTTAATGAGCATTTCTTCAATCAAGGCCGCGTTATCCCCCGCTGCCAGCAACATCTTTTCGGTCAGCACCTCTTCACTCAAGCCCGGTGTCACGGCCAGCGAAATATCCCGTGAGATGGAGGGCAAACGCGAAACCGCCTTCCAGGGGAGCAGATCATGCAGTTGCGCCTGAACGCGCTCATTGGGGTCACGCAGCAGACGAATATCCGGGATACCTTTGCGCAGCATGGTCAGGCGATCCAGACCCATGCCCAACGCCAGTCCACCATGCTTGGCAGGGTCCACACCCAGTCTTTGCAACAGTGAGCGGGCAATACAGCCACACTCAAGCACTTCAATGGGCTGCTTATCCAGGAGCAGGTTTACTTCAATGCCACCCTCTGTGTAGTGATGCGGGCTGCTCTGATAAATCCACGACATGCCGGGTACTGAACATTCAAGGATATCTGCGACCAGCCTGAGCAAATGCTCACGCGTTGAAAGTTGCGGATCGCCCAAGACCCAAATATCCATCTGATGAGGTTCTGCGCAATGCCACCTGTCGCGGCTGTCCCGTCTGAAGGTGATCCCGGGCGCCGCCAATAAAATAAGCTCCCCGGCTTTACGATTCTGCGCCGCCTGCTGCAATGCCTTTGGAATCTGACTGGTGGTTTGAGTGCGCAGGAGCGAATGCTCATCCACCCAACGCGTGTGTTCACTGCCCAAGGTGACTTCAGCAGGATCATAGCCAAGCAATCCATAGTTTTCTTGCGCAGACACTATTCGGGGCCCTCTTAAAACCTGTGCATCAGGCCAGCCTCGCGCTTTCAACCCTTCAAGCACTTCATCTAATAAAAGGCCAATAGCATGAGCAGGGTGCTTCAACTCTGTGAGGTCATTAAGTTCAAGAGCCTCATTGACCAAGCGGGCACACAAATAAGCTTTAGATGAATGCATAACCATCCCTCATTCGAGCCACGGTAAATTCCCATGAATACTTTATAAGGGTCCGAATCTAGATCAAATACGCACCTTCTCACAACGAAAATTAATAAAAATACCTGAACAGCATCTAACATCAGACATGGACTACATACACTTCCTACACAAATAACCGAATAAACCACAAGTGGAATTCCAAACACCGAAACGATATAACCAGACAAAAATAGAACTACCCTTTTTAAAAATATCGCCCTATAACTTATCTACCTCCTGAAAAACAGGAGCCCTATCAATAAGGATAATAAAGATGACTGACCTGACTGTTCCAAAACCAAAATTCAACCGCATAACTTCTGGCCCGGATAATTTTGGCTGGGCACCCCTTGTATGGGCTTACCAGCCAGACTAATCACCGATAAACCAATGCCTATGTGAGTGCCTGTAACCCCATCAGCGGGCACTCACTTTTTCAGAGGATATGCGTGTGCCCACAAAAATTGCACCTCTAGACTTTAAGGACTCTTGGATTATTTCTGACAACGACGATTTTCTTCGAGAGTGCACCGCTGTTGGCTTTAGCACACAATCACTCAACCAAATCGAACACCTCCCGGCTTGCAGTGTCGTGTTCTCATTTTGTAATGATGCAGCGCGTAAAACATTCGACATAGCAAAGCATGCCTCAAGCAAACAAAGCGTCTTCTGCGCAACGCATGTTTTTGAACCATCAGTCAAAAGTGCACTGTACGGTTTATCGCTCATCATTAAGAGCGATTTTTATGCTGCGCTCCACAAGCAAAAACTCATTTTGGCATGGCTGGATGCTCACACACAGTTCGACGTAAAGGGCCAGCACGCGGACGCCAGCGTCATCATTTCAAAAGACGCTACGCCCTACGCCATGATCGAAGAAGATATAAGCAGCAACTTCATTTTTTCAGCTGCTGAATTTTTCGAAGTTCATTACGCCCATATGAATGCCCAGACTGCCTGTCCTTTTCAGTTCAACGGTCACTTAACCATCTTTGGCATTCTTACTGTTCTCAGAAAGCACCCACTCTTACCCGATAACGATTTAAAGCTGGCACTAGAGCAATTAACGCTGGATGTGGCACAACACACCGCACTCTTGACTGTTGAGCACAATACAATTACCTCATTTAAAGTTAATCATATTGAGCACATCACTTTGCTTGAGCAGGCGGCAGGCTCTAGAGGGTTGAAACTGACAGAATTTGCAGTCGGGGTTAATGATGCCATCGCCCCGTTTATTGATTACTCCATTAACTCCCAAATGAACGAGGGGATTGGCGGAATACATGTTGCTCTGGGCGATGGATCGTCGGGCTATCACATTGATTTTCTATGCCCCGGTGCGGTGTTCAGACCTGCGCCACCCCTGTAGCCGCTGCCTGCGGCTACAGGGGTACGGTACTTAAGAACCCTGTTCCCGACGTTTTTCAGCCAGTCTGCTAGGGCTGTAGAGCACGATGATCGCCAGGATGGCGATGGCTTGTGCGCTGAGCGAGTAGGCGTCTGCGTGGATGCCGAGCCAGTCGAACTCGAAGAACGGCACAGGTCGTGTGCCAAAGATCCCGGCTTCCTGCAGGGCTTTGACGCCATGGCCGGCGAAGACGACGGACAAGGCGCACAGCAGCGCGGCGTTGATGCCGAAGAACACGCCCAGTGGTAATTTGGCTGAGCCGCGCAGGATGATCCACGCCAGGCCGATCAGCAGCACCAGCGCCGTGGCACCGCCCGCCAGCACGGCGTCATGTCCGGCTGGGCCCGCTTGCAGCCACAGGGTTTCGTAGAACAGGATCACTTCGAACAGTTCGCGGTACACCGAGAAGAACGCCAGTACAGCGAAACCAAACCGCCCGCCGCCGCTGACCAGGCTGCTTTTGATGTAGTCCTGCCAGGCATCGGCATGGCGGCGGTCGTGCATCCACACGCCCAGCCACAGCACCATGACGCTGGCAAACAACGCGGTGCAGCCTTCGAGCAGTTCGCGCTGGGCGCCGCTGACGTCAATCACGTAGGCGGCCAGCGCCCAGGTGGCCAAGCCCGCGACCAGTGCCAGCCCCCAGCCGATGTTGACGCTGCGTACCGCCGATTGCTGGCCGGTGTTGCGTAAGAAGGCGAGGATAGCCGCCAGCACCAGAATTGCTTCAAGGCCTTCACGCAGCAGAATCAACAAGCCCGAAATGTAGCTCAAGGACCAGCTCAAGCCATCGCTGCCCAGCAGCCCGGCCGACTCTTTGAGCAAGGCTTTGGCGGCGTCCAGACGCTGCTCGACCTGTTCGATTGGCAAGCCGTCCTGCAGCGATTGCCGATACGCCATCAAGGCTTTTTCGGTGGTTTTACGCACGCTGCTGTCGACGTTGTCCAGCGAGCTTTCCACCAGCTCAAAGCCTTCCAGGTAGGCGGCTACAGACAAGTCGTAGGCTTGTTCACGATCACCCTCGCGATAGGCCGCCAGGCTTTTGTCCAGAGTTTGGCTGGTGTAGTCGAGCAACTGCGCCGGGCCACGCTTGACCTGCGGCGGCTGTGCCCGTTGTGCGCGGAACGTGGCTGCGGCTTGCGGGCCTTCTGCGGCCAGCACTTCGCCCGGGGTCTGACGGGCTAATTCAGCGAGGTCGTAGGTTTTGTCTGCTTTAGCCGCCGCTGGGTCTGCACTTAGGCCGGCCACATAGGTGGCCAGGTCCCAGCGCTGACGGTCGTCCAGTTGGTCGGCAAAAGCAGGCATGTCAGTGCCTTCAACGCCCAGCGCCAGGGTGTTGAAAATGGCGTAGAGGCTCAGGCGGTCAAGACGCGCAGCATCGCGCAGGTTGGCCGGTGGCGGGGTCATGCCCATGCTGGCCGGGCCGTCCCCGGCGCCGGTGGCACCATGGCACACCGAACAATGCAGGGCGTACAGCGGCTCACCGCGCGCAGGATCCGGGGTAATCACCGGCGCTTGGCTGACTTCGTAGGCGACGGCCAGCTTGGCCCCCAACTGGCGTGCCTCACGGGCGACCTTGGCGCCGTCTTCGCGCTGTTCAATGGCCGATTGCAGGGCCTCAACACCTTGTGCCAGCTCCGCACGCTCAGGGCGTTCAGGCAAGTCGGCAATCAGACCCTTGAGGACGGTGAGGAACTCTAACTGTTCGCGATACTCGGTTTCGTCGATGACTTTGCCGTCTTCGACCGTAGGCGGATAGTCCGCACCGATGTAGTCAATAAGGTGCAACGCTTGGGAAGCACCTTCTGGGGAATTGGCTGAAACAGCGAGGCTGCACAACGCGAGCACTGGCACCATCAGCCAGGCCAAACAGCGCGATCGGGCGGTCATTGAAAGATCCGGGTGGAAATGAGAAGTAACACATTGTTCACTTCCAATGACCGCGACTCAAGATTTTTAGGTCGTGGCGCGGTGCAACGTCGCCAGAAACCCTGCGGCACCCACGAACAAACCGGCAAAGGTGCGGTTCAGACGGCGCTGCTGTTTGGGCGTGCGCAGCAGGCGCAGGACCTTGGACGCCAAGCCCGTATAACCGGCCATGACGATCAGATCGACGGCGATCATGGTCACGCCCAGGGTCAGGTACTGACTCACCAGCGGCTCGTTCGGGTTCACAAACTGCGGCAGCACCGCGAGCATGAACACCAGGGCTTTGGGGTTGCTGACATTCACCAGAAAGCCACGGAACACCAGCGCCAGCGGTTTGCCGATGGGGCGGATGGCCGAGTCGTCGCTGAGGTCGGACGGCAAGGCACGCCATTGTTTAACGGCGAGGTAAACGAGATAAGCCACGCCAAACCATTTGATCGCGTAGAAGGCGGTGGACGACGCGGCGAGGATGGCCCCGACACCGGCGGCGACAATGAAGATTTGCAGGGCCAGACCCAGTTGCAGGCCCAACGCATTCCAGTAGCCACGCCAGAAGCCGTATTGCAGGCCGCACGACATCGACGCAATGGCGCCTGCGCCAGGCGACAGGCTAATGACCCAGCAAGCAGCGAAAAAGGCCAACCACGTTTCCAGCGACATCGCACACCTCGGACAAAAACTGTAACAAGTCCTTAAGCTAATGCGCGGGCTGAAAATTAACCAGATGTTTTTGCGGATATTACGTGTAGGAGCGAGCTTGTCTCGCGAT